>JAPOON010000877.1 GCA_026713405.1 Gammaproteobacteria bacterium | reverse complement strand
GCAGGCTCGAGAAAACGATGACGGCTGCCGCCGCACGGCGCACACGCTCGCTGGCAAATCGCACGGCCAGGAAATCGGGGACCGTCACCGAATCCCAATCCGCGACGAAACGGCGCAACCGGGGCGCGACGAAGCGCCAGGAGATCCAGCCGAATACCACCAGCAGCACCGCCATGATCAGGAAAGGCGCGCCGTACTCGTAGCCCTGCCCGGCATGGCCCAGGTAGCTGTTGGTGCTGGCAAAGGTGGCGTAGAACGAGACGCCGATGGCTACGCCACCAAAGCGGCGGCCACCCACGAAGTAGTCGGACGTACCATGGGTGCCCCGCAGCCCCGAACGGGCGTGCACCACCAGCATGCCTGCGTAGGCCAGGATCAGGGCCGTGGCAAACCAGTGGTCGACGAGCCAGGTAGCTGCCGCGGTCATTCGTCCACCGGGCAGGAGCAAAGCGACCCGCCCACCGGGCGCATCGGCCAGGCGTTAGTTGCCGCGGGGGCAAACGACAGCGTGGCATTCATGGGGCAGATCTTGTTTCGCAACTGGTCCTGATTGCCAACGGTTCGGGTAATCGGCGCCAAGCAGGCGCGGTACGCCCGCTCTCTTTCCGGAATCCGGCTTTTTTCCCTGCGCGCCAGCGCCTTCGACCATCGCGCCGAGCAAACTCACGTGGGACGAATGTCATGCAATGATAGTACGATTAACGTGGAAGCGGCGTCCCCGCGACGTTTCTAAACACGAACAAGATCAGGGAAATCCTCATGAACGGAACGGCGACCAATCGCCAGTGGCTCATCAATGGCAATCCCCGGGGCAGGGCGCTCTCCCTCTCCGATTTCAAGGCCCACGAAGCCGGGATCGAACCCCTTGCCGACGGGCAGGTGCGGGTTCGCGTGGAAACCTTGAGCTTCGACCCCTCCCAGAAAGGGCAGATGGAGAACATAGCGGGCTATACCAGCGGCGCCGAAGTCGGCAACGTGATGTCGGCCCGCGGTATCGGCGAGGTGGTCGAAACCCGCAACGCAAGGATCGCCGAGGGCGAAAAGGTCATCGGGGCCGTAGGCTGGCAGGAATACGCCTCCCTCGACGGCTCCGCGGTGGAAGTGCTGCCCAACGACGACCTGCTGACAGCCCACCTCGGCCCCCTGGGCGGCACTGGGCTTACCGCGTATTTCGGCCTGCTGCGCATCGGCCGGCCCGAACCCGGCGACAACATCCTGGTATCCGGCGCCGCCGGGGCGGTGGGCTCCATGGTGGTGCAGATCGCCCGCATCCTCGGTGCCCGTGTCATCGGCATCGCCGGCGGCCCGGAGAAATGCGCCTGGCTCGAAGACGAACTGGGCTGCGAGGCGGCCATCGATTACAAGAGCGAGAACATCAAGCGGCGCATCACCGAACTCTGCCCCGGCGGCATCAACGTGTTTTTCGACAACGTCGGCGGCGACGCCCTGAACGCGGCGCTCGCCCGCATCGCCAACCGCGCCCGGGTGGTCATCTGCGGCGGGATCTCCCGCTACTCGCAGGAAACCCTGCCGCCGGGCCCCGCCAACTACTTCAACATCGTCTTCCGCCAGGCCATCATCGAAGGTTTTCTGCTGAGCGGCTATGAACGGGAGTACGGGGCGGCCCGCAGGCGCATCACCGAATGGATGCGGGCGGGAAAGATCGCCCACAAGGAAGACATCCAGCACGGGTTCGAGAACATTCCCTCGACACTGCTGCGGCTCTTCTCGGGCAAGAACTTCGGCAAGCAACTGCTGCGGCTGTGACCGTCCGCCGATGACCGAAGCAGCCGCCGCACCGATCCTCTCACGCGCCGACAGCGGCAGTCGAACGACTCGGACGCGCAACGGACGGCCGCCGGCGCAGCAACTGCCAGGGAAGCGAACATGACGCAGGGTTGCCCCTACCGAACCCCGGCGGAGATCGACCTGATGGACCCGGCCGTACAGGAAAACTGGTTCGAGGCCTACGACATCCTGCGCGCTGAATCCCCGGTGTACTTCATGCCTCAGTTGGGCATGTACGTGCTCACCGGCTACGAAGAAATCGAGTACGTGCTGCGCCGGCCGAACCTCTTCAGCGGCGGGCCCGACATCCAGGACGTGGAACCGCTCATCAAGTTCCCCGAATCCCGTGCGCTCTACCAGAACGAAGGCTGGACCCGCTTCACGCCCCTGAGCGAGAACCTGCCCAAGCACCGCCACTACCGGGCACTGGTGGACCCGAAACTCACCGCTGCCGAGATCCGCCGGCGGGAGCCGTTCGTGCGCAGCCTGATCGACGAACTCATCGACACCTGGATCGACGAGGGCGAGATCGAGTTCATGAAAGCCTTCGCCGAGCCCCTGCCCATGGTGGTCATCGCCGAACTGCTGGGGTTTCCGCGCAGCGACCTGCCGCAACTGAAGGTGTGGTCCGCCGCCTGGGTACTGCCGTTCTCCCGGGGCCTGTCGCTGGAGCAGGAACTGGATGCGGTGGAGAAACACATCGAGTTGCAGCACTACATCTTCGATGCCATGCAGCACAAGCGGAAACACCCCGGTGACGACATCCTGAGCCACCTGGTGCACGCGAAACTGGAAGATGCCGACACGGGCAGGCGCCGCAAGCTCACCGATTCCGAGGTCATCGGCCTTACCGACCACCTCCTCATCGGCGGTAACGAAACCACCGCCTTCGCCATCTCCAATGGGCTGTGGCTGCTGTTCCGCCACCCTGAGGTGGAAGCGGCCCTGCGCGCCGACCCCTCCCGGATCAAGAACTTCGTCGAGGAAACGCTGCGCATCGAATCCCCCACCCAGGGGCTGTTCCGCTACGTTTCAGAAGATACGGAACTGGCCGGCGTGCACCTGCCCAAGGGCGCCATCCTCAGCGTCCGCTACGGCGCCGGCAACCACGACCCGGCACGCTTCCCCGAACCGAACCAGCCGGACCTGGCCCGCAGGAACGCCGGCCGCCACCTGGCTTTCGGCCTGGGCGAGCGCGTCTGCCCGGGCGCCACGCTATCGCGTTTCGAACAGCGATGGGCCTGGGAGTCCCTGCTGAAGCGCATCGCGAAGTTCCATCCCGTTCCCGGGAAAGACACCTTCGAACATATCAAGGGAATGTGGATGCGCGCGCTGGGGCAGATACATCTCCGCTTCGAAGCGGCCCGAGGCGAAGGGCGGCTTGCTGCCGGCGTTCGTCAAACAGGAGTTAGATGACCCCCGACAATGCTGCCCGCCGGAGCACAGGCTCCTGCGCGTCAAGTGCGAGGGCGCTCGCCAATCTCTAACCCGCTTATTGCCCCAAGGGCCGCGATGATCGCGCCGACTCGCCCGTTTACCCTGAAAACAGATTCTTCAGCTTGGCAAGGCCCAGCGGCGTGCGCCCTGGTTCCTGGTCCGGGATGTCTTTCGACGGGGCGGAAACGCCACGAACGCTGTCCCAGTCGATCTCGACATGCTCGGCGTCGAGACGCAAACCGGCGGGAGCGGCACGAACCGAAACTACCCGGCAGTCTGGATATCGGGCGGCCGCGAGCAGCTTGGCCTGGGCAAACGATGGCGGCGCATCGACAATGGTAGCAATGGCCTTCCGAGTCTGAGGCGCCGACATGGCGACTAGATAACGCATGATTCTCTCCAGCGCGAACCGGCCGATAGGTGGCCGCGCGCAATGCCTCCATTATATCTCCACTTTTACGGAAAGTCCCGCGGTAATGCGTCAGGGAAAGCACCGGGTGAAATTGGTGGGCCCACCAGGACTCGAACCTGGGACCAATGGATTATGAGTCCACTGCTCTAACCAACTGAGCTATAGGCCCGATCAGCAGGAATATAGCACCGTGCGCGTCACCCCGCCCCAGCGCCGCCGGGAACAGCGTCGCACGCCGCGCTGACGCGGGCAGAACAACGCGTGGTTGCTGGAAAAGTGCGGGTGTACGGGACCGCCTCAGCGCTTGC
>JAPOON010000876.1 GCA_026713405.1 Gammaproteobacteria bacterium | reverse complement strand
GTCGAGATCAGCCTGGCGCAGAGTGGCGGGATATGGAACTGGGTTATCTGGCGCTGCTTTCCCTTCGGCTTCATCGCTGCTATCGCCCTGTACATCGGTGCTCTGGCGGAAACAAACCGCACACCATTTGACCTGGCAGAGGCCGAGTCAGAGCTTGTGTCGGGTTATCACACCGAGTACAGCGGTTTTCGCTGGGCCCTTTTCTTCCTGGCCGAATACGCCAACATGTTTATCGCCAGCGCCCTTGTGGTGATTCTCTTTCTGGGCGGTTTCTCCGGCGTCATTCCCATCCCGATCGTCCCGGACGTCATCGCCGGACCCTTCTGGTTTCTGACCAAGACACTGTTCCTGGTCTTTGTAATGATGTGGATTCGATGGACGCTGCCGCGCTTGCGCGTTGACCAACTCATGAGTATGTGCTGGAAGTACCTCATTCCCATTGCCCTGGTCAATCTGGGAGCGATAGGATTGTGGACGTCGCTGAGCGGTTGATGACCGTGCCCGACACCTCATCGCATCACGTGGAATTTACCTGGATAAATTCATGACGAAAAAGCTGACGATAGACGGCAAGGAAGTCGTGGCCCGGGACGACGCCACCATCATTCAGGCGGCCCACGAGGCCGGCATCGTCATTCCGCACTACTGCTATCATCCGAAGCTAAGCGTCGCCGGCAATTGCCGCATGTGCCTGATTGAGCTCGAAGGTCGTCCCAAACTCGAGATCAGTTGCAATACACCCGTGGCTGACGACATGGTCGTCTACACCAATTCGCCGAAAGTCGTCGAAGGCCGCCGCGGTGTGCTGGAATTCCTGCTCATCAACCACCCCCTCGATTGCCCCATTTGTGACCAAGCCGGCGAGTGCGGCCTGCAGGATTACTACATGTCGTACGGCTTGTACCAAAGCCGCTTCCAGGAAGAAAAGGTGCACGGCCGCAAGGTGGTGGATTTCGGCCCCGACGTCGTCTTCGACTCTGAGCGCTGCATCCTGTGCACCCGCTGCGTGCGCTTCTGCGACGAAGTAACGCACACCAATGAGCTGGGAATTTTGGAGCGCGGCGACACTGCTCAAATCGCTACATTCCCCGGTAAGCAACTGGACAACCCTTACGCCGGCAATACGGTGGATATCTGCCCCGTCGGCGCCCTCACGAGCAAGGATTTCCGCTTCAAGATCCGTGTCTGGTTCCTGAAGGAAACGCCGTCGGTGTGTCCGGGCTGCGAACGCGGATGCAACATCAGCGTGCACCACCACGACAGGCGGGTATATCGCCTGAAACCGCGCCGCAACGACGACGTCAACGAAACCTGGATGTGCGACGCCGGGCGCTTCGGCTACAAGTCGCTTCACGATAACCGGCTGCAAGATGCGGCCGCAAGGGGCGAAACGGGGGAACTGGAACCGGTCGCGATGCAGGAAGCCCTGGCGCGCGCCGCCGACCTTCTGGGCGGCTGTGACCCGGCTGCTGTCGCGGTGCTGGTCGCCCCTCAGGGAACCAATGAGGATTGCCATCTGCTGGCCAGATTGACTACCGAGGTGCTGGCCGGGTGCCGCGTGGTTGTGACGACCGGCAAACCTGGTGATGAGGACGATTTCCTCTTGCGCGCCGACAAGAACCCCAACACCCGCGGTTCCCGGGACATGGGACTGCCGCCAGCCGCCTCCGCGGGCGACCTGACCCAGCTTGCCGCCGCCATCGAAGCCGGCGACATTGATGTGCTGCTCGCCGTCGATGTGGATCTGAATGCCGCTTTTGGGGAGGAGACTTTTACCCGCCTGGCACCGAAATTGTGCAGCCTGATTGCCCAGGGCTCGGTGATGCACGGGGGGTACGAGGTGGCGGAAGTGCTTTTGCCATCGTCAGCCTACGTGGAACGGCACGGCACGTTTACCAATTTCCAGGGCCGCATTCAACGCATCCAGGCAGCCTTTGCCCCTCAAGGCGCCGCGCAGCCGGCCTGGCGCATCTACAGACGGCTTGCCAATCTGCTTGGAGCGGACTGGAACTACCCGAACCACGAGGCCGTTTGGGCGGATATTGCCGACGCCGTTCCCGGCTATGGTGTCGATTACGCGGAACTCGGTGACCAGGGTTGTCTCACTTCGAGCGAGGGTTGACCACCATGCGCAAGCAGACCTTCTGGCAACGGCTCTACCTTCCTGAAATCCTGCGCGGCATGTTGGTTACCACGCCACACTTCTGGATCAACGTTCTCCGGCGGCGCCACACGGTCACCCAGCAATACCCCGAAATGCCCACCTTTGTATCG
>JAPOON010000875.1 GCA_026713405.1 Gammaproteobacteria bacterium | reverse complement strand
CGCGACGCGCTCGGCGAAGTCGCTGGCCGGGGCTGCGTCTTCGAGGCGCTGCACGGCTTCCGGCACGAAGTCGGTTTCGATCAGTGCGACTTCCACGCCGGGGACACCGTCACCGTCAAAAAGCATGGGGAGAAAGATGATTGCCAGGGCCAGCAGAAACAGGCTGCCGGTGATGCGGTACCGGATTTGCTCACTCATCTACGGTGATCGAACGACCCGTCGCTCTTGCGGGAACTCGGAGCAATTGACGGCGTCGCCGGATTTCGTCAGTTCCAAACGGGCGGTTTCCGCTGTGGCGAACGATCCGAACACGAGGATAACATCCCCCGGTTGCGCGAGCGACCCCGCTTCCTCCAGGCCACGGGCCACGGGGCCGGCCACCGAAAACTCCCGGCGTCCCAGGCGCTCGGCAAGAGCGGCGGCGGTCAGCCCCCTCGGTGGCGGCGCATCTACCAGGATCCATCGCCCGACGATATCGTCCAGCGCCGCCAATATGCCTTCGGCATCCTTGTCGGCCAGCGTACCGAGCACCGCGGTGATGCCCGCATCGGGATAACGACGGGGCAACTCGCGCCGCAGGTATCCCGCACCCAGGGGGTTGTGCGCAACGTCGACGACCCAGCGCCGCCCCCCGCGCACGATCTCTTCGCAGCGCCCGGGCATCCAGGCACGGTCGATCGCGGCCCGGGCTGCGGTTACGTCGACCGGGTGGATGGCATTGGCGGCGGCAAGCGCCAACGCGCAGTTGGCGATGGGAAATGGCCCCCGGGGCAGGTCGTTCAGGGCCTGGCCGTTCAGATTCAGGCTCCAGCGGCCTTCCGGGTCGTCGTGGTACTTGATCTCCCGGCCGACCTGCATGCAGTTCCCGGCCAGCCCGGTTGCCGGCTCAAGCACGCTGGCCGGCATGTCGGGGCCCAGCATGACCCGCTGGCCGCGCCGCAGGACGCCGGCCTTCTCGGCGCCGATCAGTTCCCGGGTATCGCCGAGCCAGTCGGTGTGATCGATGCCGATATTGGTGATCACGGCAATGTCGCCGTCGACGATATTGAAAGCGTCAAGGCGCCCGCCCAGCCCGATTTCCAGTACCGCCACATCGACCCCCGCCTGTTTGAAGCAGTACAGCGCAGCAAGCGACGTGAACTCGAAATACGTCAGCAGAGTATCGCCGCGCCCGGCCTCGACCACCTCGAACGCCTCACACAGCGCCGCATCATCGACTTCGACGCCGTTGACGCGCACGCGTTCATTGAAAACGTGTACATGGGGCGACAGGGTGCAACCGACCGTGAGACCGGAGGCGATCAGCACCTGTTCCAGGCACACGCATGTGGAACCCTTGCCGTTCGTACCCGCCACGATCACCGAGGTGGGCGCGGGTTTGCGCAGTTCGAGCCGGTCGGCGACCGACCCGATACGGTCCAGCCCAAGTTCCCAGTTGCTCGCGCGAATGGATTCGATGTACTCGAGCCACTCGTCAAGGCTTCGGGCCATTTTTACCTTTCTCCGGTGCAGATGCGTGAGGGGCCGGAGTGTGCCGGTGGCACCGGCGATGCAGACCGGCGCTCAGGCATCGAGTGCGCGGCGGATTTCGCCCACCGCACCGCCGAGCATGTTGGGGATGTCGCCGGCCCGCCGGGCCAGCTCTCCCATCCGGGAAACAAGGGCGGCGCCGACCACGACGCCGTCGGCATGCGCCGCGACGGCCCTGGCCATAGCCCCGTCCTTGATTCCGAATCCCACCAGCACCGGCAGTTCGGTCTTGCGCCGCAGCCGGGCCACGTTGGCCGCCACCGGAGCCACGGCAATGTGATCGGCTCCGGTGATGCCCTTCAGTGAAACGTGGTAGACGAACCCGCTGGCCACACCGTCGATCAGCTCGAGACGCTCATCGGTCGTGGTGGGTGCGGCGAGGAAGATCAGGTCCATGTCCCGGGCGGACATGGCGATGCGCAGCGTACTGGCCTCTTCCGGCGGCAGGTTGACCACGATGATGCCGTCGACGCCGGCGGTCGCGGCCCTTGCGACGAAATTGGTCTCACCCATCGCCAGCACGCTGTTGAGATAGCCCATGAGGATTACCGGCGTGGCGGTGTCCAGGGCCCGGAACTCGGCAACCATGTCCAGCACCTGCGCGAGGGTGACGCCGTTGGCGAGCGCCCGTTCCGATGCAGCCTGGATGGCGGGGCCGTCGGCCTCGGGATCGCTGAAGGGAACCCCCAGTTCCAGAAGATCGGCGCCGCCGCTGACCAGTGCGTGCATGGCCGGAACGGTGGTTTCCACAGCCGGATCGCCGGCGGTGATGAAGGGCACCAGCGCCGTGCGCTGCGACTCCCGCAACTGCGCAAGCGTTCGCTCAATGCGGCTCACAACTCGATCCCGTCGATTTCGGAGACGGTATGAATGTCCTTGTCGCCCCGGCCGGAGAGGTTGACGATGACGACCTGCCCGTCGGTCAGATTCCTGGCGTGTTGTGCAATCCAGGCGACTGCATGGCTCGATTCCAGGGCGGGCATGATGCCTTCGGTGCGGTTCAGCAGCCGGAATGCGTCCAGCGCGGCATCGTCGGTCACCGCGTCGTACTCGGCGCGGCCGATGTCTTTCAGCAGGCTGTGCTCCGGGCCGACCCCCGGATAGTCGAGCCCGGCCGAAATGGAATGGGTCTGCAGGATCTGGCCGTCGTCGTCCTGCATCAGGTAGGTGCGGTTGCCGTGCAGTACGCCGACAACCCCGTCGTTGAGGGGCGCGGCATGGCGGCCCGTGGCAAGCCCGAGGCCCGCCGCTTCGACGCCCATCATGCGGACATCCGCATCATCGACGAAAGCGTGGAACAGCCCCATGGCATTGGAACCGCCGCCGACACAGGCGACCAGCAGGTCCGGCAGCCGCCCTTCCGCCTCCAGGCATTGCGCCCTGGCCTCCCGGCCGATCACAGACTGAAAATCCCGCACCAGCGCGGGGTACGGATGCGGGCCCGCGACTGAGCCGATGATGTAATGGGTATCGTCGACGTTGGTCACCCAGTCGCGCAGGGCTTCGTTCAGGGCGTCTTTCAGCGTCTTCGAGCCCGAGTGCACCGGGATTACGTCCGCGCCCAGCAGTTTCATGCGATAAACGTTCAGCGCCTGGCGGTGAATGTCTTCCACGCCCATGTAGACCTGGCACTTCATGCCGAACCGGGCGGCAACGGTTGCGGTGGCGACACCGTGCTGGCCGGCGCCGGTCTCCGCGATGAGCCTGGGTTTGCCCATGCGCCTGGCGATCAGCGCCTGCCCGATGCAGTTGTTCACCTTGTGGGCGCCGGTATGGTTCAGGTCTTCGCGCTTGAGGTAGATGCGGGGGCCCGAGAGGGTTTCCGTCAGTCTTTCGGCGAAGTAGAGCGGCGTCGGCCGGCCGACGAAATGGGTGAGGTAGTGTTGGAACTCGGCCTTGAACTCAGGATCGGATTTGACTTCGTCGTAGACGTTTTGCAGCTCGTCGAGCGCGTGCATGAGCGTCTCGGCGACGAAGCGCCCGCCGTACTGGCCGAAGTGGCCGTCCTCGGAAGGCTGGGCGTAGTTGCTACCCGGTTTCGGCACGGCGCACCTCTTCGACGAAACGGCTCATCCTGTCGGGTTCCTTGATTCCTTTCACGGGGCTCTCCACCCCGGTGCACACATCGACTCCCCAGGGCCGCAATCGCGCAACGGCCCCGCGCACGTTCTCCGGCGTCAATCCGCCCGCCAGCATGTAGTTGAGACCGGGCCGTTCGGGCCACTGATCCCAATCGAAGCGGTGCCCGGTGCCGCCCCGGAGGCCGGGAACCGAGGCATCCAGAAGGATGGCGAGCGCTTGGGAATAGCTCGTTTCCATTGCTGCCTGGTCGATCGTTCCCCGTACCCGAACCGCCCGCATGTAGGGCAACCCGAAAGAAGCGCAGTATGCCGGAGTTTCCGCGCCTTGGAACTGCAGGACATCCAGGCCCACCTGCTCGACCGCGTCCTGCACGGTTGCCGCCGGCGCGTCAACGAACACGCCAACTCGCATCAACTCGCCCTCCACGGCCTGCGCCAGTTCCCGGGCGTCATGAGGGCTGACGTATCTCGGGCTCGGCTCGTAGAAGTTCAGGCCGATTGCATCCACGCCCAGCCGGACCAGCGTTTCCGCATCTTCGGCGCGTGTGATTCCGCAGATCTTGATTTTGACGGACAAGGCGAGCCTACCGTTTCAGCCGTGGGGTGCCGACAAGCCGGAAATCTGACCGGGCTTGCGAGGAATCGGCTGTAACCCATGCCCGAGGAAACCAAGTGGATTGAAACGGGCGCGGCCGAAAAGCGCGGATTATAGAGTGTTTCCGATTCCCGTCCATCGGCTGATTTCTTACGCTTTGAAGCGCAATTGGCTGACACTGGCACCGGGGTTGCGATCTGTTGGAGCTTCGCCCGGTGGTGCTAACATGGTGGTCATGAAACCGGATTTCTGGGCCATCATCGGAGTTGGCGTTGTATTGCTCGGCGTCATGTTGACCGGGCAGGTTAACGTCCAGGCGGAGATTTCAGGCTTGCACACCGAGATTGGCGGGCTTCGCGCCGAGATGAACAATCAGCGCCGGGAATTGTCGGCACAAATTCAGGATGTACGGGGCTCCGTTTCCGATCTGCAAAATTCCGTCTCCGACTTGCGAGTTTCCGTTTCCAGTTTGCGAGATTCCGTTTCCAATTTGGAGCTCTCGGTGGCCGACCTCGAAAACCGGGTCTCGCTGATTGAAGACATCCTTGACAACCGTTTGCCAGCCTCAGCCGGAATCGACTCTGTCGCCGCTCAAGGCTGACCCGGAGCGGGTCCGGTACTTGTAGCAAGCGTATGCAGTTCGTCCAGACTCTCCGGTCCGGACAACAACGGCGGCAGCCTTCCCGGTGGAAAGTCGTACCCCGGGTACCGGACATCCACGAGGTAAAGACCCCTGGCCGGGGCGGTCTTGCCGATGCGCCGCCGGTCCCCTGCCTGCAGACAGTCGCCGACCCAGCTTTCCGGGTGCCGTCCATCTCCAACCTGAACCAGGGTGCCGGCGATGTTGCGCACCATGTGCAGAAGAAAGGCGTTCGCCTCGATGTCGAGTACGGCCAGGTCGCCGATGGCGTGAACGGCCAGCCGGTGCACGCGGCGGTGACGGCTGCGGGACTGGCACCTGGCGGCGCGGAAACTGGTGAAGTCGTGTTCGCCGACCAGGCATTGCCCCGCCCGGTGCATGGCGTCGATCTCCAGGCGCGAAACGCGCCAGGCGAACCGGTCGCTGAGCGGTGAGGGCACCGCGTCCATGCGGAACAGGTAGATGTAGCGACGTGCACGGGCGCTGTAACGGGCGTGGAATCCGGCATCGACCGTTCGTGCCCAGCGCACCTTGATGCTGTCGCCGACCTGGGTGTTCACGCCGTCCCGCCACGCCTTCAACGGCCGCCGGGCCGCGGTGGTGAAGCTCACCACCTGCTTGGTGGCGTGTACGCCGGAATCGGTACGGCCGGCGGCCAACGTTTTGACGGGCTCGTCGGCGACCCCGCCCAGCGCGTTTTCCAGTGCCTCCTGAACCGAGGGCGCGTCGCGCTGGCGTTGCCACCCGCAATAGGCGCCGCCGTCGTACTCCACCCCGAGCGCGTAGGTGTCCCGTGTAGCGTTCATTGAATTGACGTTTGTAACCGATTGATTTATCGACGATCGGCCGCTACTCGAGCAGGGGAAGCAACTCCTCGGCGATTTGCACGCTGTTGAGTGCGGCGCCCTTGCGTACGTTGTCGGACACCACCCACAGGTTCAGTCCGTGGGGATGCGAGAAGTCCTGCCGGACGCGTCCCACGTAGACGGCATCGTTGCCCGCCCCTTCCAGTACAGGTGTCGGATAGCCACTGGGCGCCGCATCGTCGTGCAGTACTACCCCTGGCGCCTCGGCAAGCAGGGCGCGGGCTTCCGCCACCGTGATCGGTGCGCGGGTCTCGATGTGGACGGCTTCAGAATGACCGTAGAAGACAGGGATGCGCACGCAGGTCGGGTTCACGCCGATGCTGTCGTCCTCGAAGATCTTGCGCGTCTCCCAGACCATTTTCATCTCTTCCAGCGTGAAGCCGTTCTCCTGGAAGGTGCCGATCTGCGGGATCGCGTTGAAAGCGATCTGCACCGGGGCAACGGTCGATTCGATCGGTTTTGCGTTCAGAAGGTTGGCGGTTTGCCCGGCGAGTTCGCGCAGCCCGCCGGCCCCGGCGCCGGAGACGGCCTGGTAGGTGGCCACGTTGATCCGCTCGATGCCGACCGCGTCGTGGATGGGCTGCAGCGCCACCACCATCTGGATCGTGGAGCAGTTCGGATTGGCGATGATGTTGCGGTTTGCGTAATCGACCAGGCGATGCAGGTTGACTTCGGGCACGATCAACGGGATGTCGTCGTCGTAGCGGAACTGGGAGTTGTTGTCTATCACCACACAGTCGGCGGTGGCTGCCTTTGGCGCGAACTCCGCCGAAACGGCGCCGCCCGCGGAGAAGAAACCGATCTGCGCCCGCT
>JAPOON010000874.1 GCA_026713405.1 Gammaproteobacteria bacterium | reverse complement strand
TTGGCCAGCCAGGCTACGGCGTTCTCCGGGGCGCCCTGAACCGCGGCTCCGGTCCCTTCGCTCAGGTACTCCCCGTTTCGGGTGACGGTGACGTGGATGTCCTTCAGGTTGAGCCCGTTGACTGGAACTTCATCGTTGCCGAGCACGAAGACGCCGCAGGAGGCATTGTCGGCGATGGTGTCGCAGATGCCGATGCGCCAGTCCTCGATGCGGGAGTCGACGATCTCGAAACAGGCCATGACCGATTCCGTGGCCGCCAGCACGTCCTGCGGGGTCACGCCGGGGCCGGTGAGGTCGCTTGCCAGGCGGAACGCGATTTCCGCCTCGGCCCGGGGGGCGATCAGCGTCCCCGTGTCCACCACGCCGTCCCGGCACCACATGGCATCGGTGAGGAAGCCGAAGTCCGGCCGGTCGATCCCCAGCATTTCCTGCACCGCCGGGCTGGTCACCCCGATCTTCTTGCCGATCAGCCGTTCGCCGGCCGTTTCCCGCAACTGGAGGAAGCGACGGCTGATCCGGTAGGCGTCGTCGACCTCAATGGCCGGATCGGTTTCGGACAACGGCGCCATCGGCGTGCGTTCGAGCATCGAGGTGTGCAGAGCATGTGCAATCTCGTCGATTCGCTGTTCGTCGAGCATCAGCCGTTGGCCAGAAAGTCGAGGCAGGCGGTCTCGAACAACCGGGTGTGCTCCACCATCACCCAGTGCCCGCACTCGGCGATTTCAACGTGGCGGCTCGGCCTGCAGGCCCGCGTGATCTTGAGGCCGCCGCTGGCCGGCAGCATCTCGTCATCGACGCCCCAGAAGCTCAGCACCGGGCACTGAATGTTGCCCAGTTCGCTCTCCATGTTCGGGATGCTCATCCGCGACAGCACCTCGGGCGGTTGCTGCTGAAGGATGGCCCAGCGCTCGTCCACCAGGGCATCGGTCACATGCACCGGGTCGTACACCAGGGTCTCCAGGACGCGGCGCAGACCGTCGCGGTCCAGCGCGCCATCGACGAAGTTGGCGATCATCTTCGCCATGGCGGGCATCGCCATGTAGGTTTCCAGTTCCTCGATACCGCCCGGGGCCATGAGGATCAGCTTCGTGACCCGGTCCGGGTGGTCCAGGGCCGCGCGGATGCTGATCGCCCCGCCCAGCGAGTTGCCGATGAGCGCAAACCCGTCGATGCCGACCGCATCGAGCAGCCCGACAAGATGCTCGCTGAAGAACCTGGTGGTGTAGTCGCGGTCGGTGGGCTTGGATGAGTATCCGAAACCGGGCAGGTCCGGAACGATCACCCGGTAACCGGCCGCCGCAAAGGCATCGATGTTCTTCTTGAAATTGCTGTGACCGCTGGCGCCCGGGCCGCTGCCGTGCACGAACACCACCGCATCGCCCTCGGGGCGGCCGTGGCTTCGATAGTGGATGCTCAGATCGCCGACGGAGACCGTCTCTCCGCGCGGGGGGCCCTGCAACTCCGCCGCCACGGCCTCAGGCCCTGCCCACGGGCGCGACGCCGCCTGTTCCATGCCGGTACCCATGTGTCCGCCATTGCGGAGCAGAGGAGCAACAGCACAACCGATGAAAGCGTTCGGTCAAAGCGTGAAGACGATGAGGAATCCGAAGGCAATTCCACGTTCTGTCGAACCGCGCGGGCCTTGGTTCAGTGCCAACGCCACCTTCATCAGCGCATGACCGAACGCTTTCCGCCCGATACGGTCCGTGTCGGGACCTAATTCCCTGAATTGAACTTAACTCCCTGAAAAATAATAACATATTTTGGTCTATCGGCGTGGTGCGAAGTTCGGGTCAGACGAAGAAGTCGCCGTTTTCCGCGCCGAGCGCCATGCCGCCCAGATTGCGGGCGAAAGGAGTCGGGTTGTTGGCGACATGGGCGCGGGCGATGTGGATGTCGCGCCAGATTTCCTGGATGCCGGCGCCGTCGAACACGCTGCGCCCGCCGGCTACCTCGAACAGCCGGTCCACCACGGCGCCCATGCGGTCGATCACCAGGCTCGCCTGGTAGCGGTAGCGCACCCGGTCGATCATCGGAATGGCCTGGCCGGCGTTCACCCGTTCCATCATGCGGTCGAAATTGCGGAACATGATGGTCTCGACTTCATCGATGTCGTTTATGCCCTCGGCAACCCGCCGGGTGATGTCCGGGTCGCCCTGCAGCTTGGTGGGGTCCGTGCTCGACGCCGCGGCGTTGGTGACGAACAGGTCGACGGCATGCCGGGCAGCGCCGATGGCCGGGGTGGACACCACGCGGATAAAGACCTGCGCCCAGGGAATGCTGTACATCGGGTTTGCCTGCCCGTGCACGCAGTTGAACCCGTCCATCTGGCGATGGGTGCGGTGCTCGGGCACGAACACCGGCTCATCGATCACGATGTCGTTCGAGCCGGTGCCCTGCAGGCCGTAGACGAACCAGGTGTCTTCAATCTCGTAGTCGGGGCGCGGCACCAGGAAGGTGCGGTAGCCGTCGCCGGGCACGATGGCGCCGAGCAGCACCCAGGAGCAGTGCGCCGACCCGGAACTCCAGCCCCAGCGGCCGCTCAGCCTGAAGCCGCCGTCACACGACTCCGCCCGGCCGCCGACCGGGTTGTAGGAACTTGAGATCAGGGTATCGGGATCGTCGGCGTAGACGTCCGCCTGGGCCTGGTCGTCCATCAGCGCGAGCTGGTAGGCGTGCACTGCGATGATGCCTGCTATCCAGGCGGAACTCATGTCCTGTTCGGCGACCTTCAGTAGCGCCGCGAAGAACTCCTGCGGCGTCGCTTCCAGCCCGCCCCAGCGCTTCGGCAGAACGGCACGCATGAAGCCGGCATCCTTCAACGCCTGCACGACCTCGTCGCTCACCTGACGCCGGGCGCGGCCTTCCGCGGCGCAGTCGGCGATGAGCCCGGACCTGGCCGCCACTTCCTCTACCAGGTTCCACGATGACGGCTGCGCTGTTGCCCGAGCCGGTGCTTCGGCCATGGATTTCTACCTTCGCCCGATCAACCTGCAATATTCCACAGGACCAACGCCAATTCTACCCTTTTGCGTAATTCTGCATCCGGATTTAACGAATTGTGAAAGGGTTTGGCCCGAAACATGGCCCAATACGCGATTTACGCCAGAAACGGCATCACGGCTCGGCGTTGCGCATTCGACCTCGGACGCGGTCCGCATGGTCCCAAAATCCCGCAACCGCCGAATGCGATTGCGAACGGCGGAGATTGTCGTGCCGTTGTTCTTCTTGTACTCATCATCAATTAGGATGTCTCGCGAATTCAGGAATCTTCCGGTTCTCCATGGCCCTTTCGCGCAACCTCGAGGATCGCATCGACCGGCTCGAGTCCACCGAGGAAATCCGGCAGCTCGTCGCCAAGTACGCGCTGTCGCTGGACATGCGCGACCTGGACGCCCACGTGAACCTGTTCGCCCCGGACATCCGGGTCAGCCGCGACAAGGCCGGGCGCGGGCATCTCAAGCGCTGGCTCGACGATACCCTCAGGCTGCAGTTCACCGGAACGTCGCACCACACCGGCAACCACATCATCGAATTCAACGATGCGGATCACGCCCATGGCGTCCTGTACTCCAAGAACGAACACGAGACCGGCGAGGAGTGGGTGATCATGCAGATGCTGTACTGGGACAACTACGAGCGAATTGATGGCCGCTGGCTTTTCCGCCGCCGGTTGCCCTGTTACTGGTACGCAACCGACCTGAACAAGCCGCCGGTGGGCGACAGCAAGATGCGCTGGCCGGGCCGCGAGCCCTATGCCGGCGCCTTTCACGACCTGTTCCCTTCCTGGGAAGCGTTCTGGAAAACGCCGCCCGATGAAGACGAGCCGCAGGTGGCCCCGCCCGCTCCGCTGGATGAATTCCTGGCTACCATCCGCAGGGACGCGCCCGACCCGCGCATCCGGGTTCGCTGATGCCCACCATCCACGTAACAGACCGCAACGGCAACGCCCACCGGCTGCAGGCCCCCGACGGCAGCATCCTGATGGAAGTGCTGCGCGACGAGGGAATGGGCATCGAAGCCATCTGCGGCGGCCAGTGCGCCTGCGCCACCTGCCACTGCCTGGTCGACGCGGACTGGTTCGGGAGAGTCGGCGCGCCGGGCGAAGACGAACTGGACCTGGTTTCCAGCCTGGATGCATTCGATACCGGCCGCTCCCGGCTGACCTGCCAGGTTCAGGTTTCCAATGCGCTGGACGGCCTCACGCTCACGGTAGCGCCGGAAGAGTAGAGGCGCCACAGCGCGGCCCGAGCCCGTGCAGGCATTGCCCGCGCAAAGCAGCGTTTTTCGTCACACGATCGTGGCAGCTTGTGCCGCTGTGATCGGCGTTTGATTGGCGTTTCCCGTGCGACCGGCTCGCCATTGGCAAGGCACTCGCACATGCCCGGTCGTCAGAAGAAGTAGCTGCCTCCGTTGGCGACCAGCACGGAGCCGGTGCACATGCCGGACGCATCGCTCGCCAGCCAGCAGACCGCCTGGGCGATCTCGCCGGGCTCCGCCATGCGGCCCAGTGGGATCGCGTTTTCCATGTCGCGGATCCACTCTTGTGGAATGCCGTCCATGATCGGGGTGTTGGTCGGACCGGGTGCGACGGCGTTTACGCGGATGCGCCGCGAACCCAGTTCGCGGGCGAGCCCCCGCGTTAAGCCGACAACCGCGGCCTTGCTGGTGACGTAGTGAATGGGCCCCTCGCCAGACTGGGCGGCGGTGGAGGAGATATTGATGATGGAGCCCTCGATATTCGCCCGCACCATTGACCGCACGGCCGCCCGGGTGCAGTAGAAGGCGCCGTCGAGGTTCACGCCCAGCACCCCCTTCCAGCCTGCGTCCTCCATGAAAACGATGTGGTCCACGTGGGTTCGCGCCTCTCCGCCTTCCTGCAGTTCCGCGTTGCGCTTCGCCATGAGTTCGTACATCTGCTCGCTGCCGTCATCGGGGGCGCGGCCGATGCCGGCGTTGTTGACCAGCACGCTTACCGGGCCGAGTTCGTCTTCCACCCGGGCGAATGCCTCGTTGACGGCACCGCTGTCGCTCACATCGCAGGACAGCGGCAGCGCCGGGGCGGACAGGCCGGCAACGGTTTCCGCCGCGCCCTCCCCGTTCAGGTCCAGGGCGGCAACGCTCGCGCCCTTCTCCGACAGCAATCGCGCCGTGGCACGGCCCATGCCCTGGGCAGCGCCGGTGACCACGGCGACCTTTCCTTCCAGCGACTGCTCGCTCACGTTCTTTCCTCTGTCAATTTGACGGCGTTTCGACTGACCGGCTGACGACAAGCCCTGAAGGGGCGATGCCCCGGCCCGACGGTAAAACAGCGGCGGGGCGGGAACTTGACACGTTTGACAGCCTCATCCGCGTATAAGAGGTCAAACCCATGACTCACTATTCGGATTTGGCTCTCCACAGCGCCGAGCGATGTTCGATGCACATCGGCGCGCGGCTGCGGTGGCGAAACTGCTGGAACCGGCATGCCGTTCAGCCGCCCGGCGGCGGTGGAACAACCAGTTGCACTGCCTTGCCGCCATCGACCGAGAGGCACACGCCGGTAACGTAGCTCGCCTCGTCCGAGAGCAGAAAGGCTGCTACGGCGGCCACTTCCTCCCGCTCGCCCCATCGGTGGATCGGCACGCCCCCCACCCCCCCCTCCCCACCGCCGGGAATCCAGCCCACC
>JAPOON010000873.1 GCA_026713405.1 Gammaproteobacteria bacterium | reverse complement strand
TCCCGCCCTTCATCGGTCAACGGGTTCAAAAGGTCGTGGATATCCCGATTGTACTCGCGCGCCGAGTGGCGCAGCAGCACCGCCGCATGGTCCACGCCGCCGGCGAAAACCTTCTCGATCAACTCGACGGAACCATCGCCCGCCCTCCTTGTTGCCACGGCGCTTTCCGCGGAGATGTCTGCCTTCATCGGGCTACGGTTTCCTGTTCCACTCAATCGATTGCTCCGATCATACTGTGATTGTGGCCAGCAATACTCTTCTCTCCTACAACGCTAAACTATGCGCGGCTTCACTTGAGCGGGCACGGTAATGGGACGACTGGACGACAAGGTGGCGGTGGTGACGGGCGCCGGCCGGGACATTGGCCTGGAGATCGCGCGCATGATGGCGGGGGAGGGCGCGAGCATCGTCGTCAACGACCTCGGCGGCGCCGCCGACGGCACCGGCGGCGGGCGGATCGCCGACCAGGTGGCGGCGGAAATCGAAGCGCTGGGCGGCAGGGCGGTCGCCAACACCGAATCGGTCGCCGACGTGGCCGGCGGCGAGAGCCTGCTGCAAACCGCACAGGACGCCTTCGGTGGCATGGACATCCTGGTCAACAACGCCGGCATTCTCCGCGACAAGTCGATCTTCAACATGCCGGAAGCGGATTGGGATGCGGTGATCGCCGTACACCTCAAGGGCCACTACTGCTGCTCTCGGCCGTTCGCCAGGTACATCCGCGAGACCGGGCGCACCGGCTGCCGCATTGTCAACTTCTCCAGCGTATCCGGGCTGCTCGGCAACTTCGGGCAGACCAACTACGGCGCCGCAAAGGCCGGCATCGCCGGGTTTTCGCGGGTTCTTGCCCTGGAAATGGCCAAGTACGGCTGCACGGTGAATACCATCTCGCCCGGCGCGCTCACGCGCATGACGATTCCGCTCAGGGAGAACCGGGGAGAGAACGTGGCGGATTCCGAACTCGAACAGGCCGGCCCACAGCACGTGGCGCCCATGGTCGTGTGGCTCTGCGGCGAGGAAGCGGCCGGCATTACCGGCGAGATTTTTCACACCGGCGGCGGCAGCGTGGCCATCATGCAGCAACCGGCGGTCATCAAGCGGTTCGACAAGTCCGACGGTCTCTGGACGCTCGATGAACTCGACCGGCTCGGCCCCGAACTCGTGGCAGCGCGCCGGGCCAATGTCGCGGTCGCGGAAGAGTCCGGCGGCGCCAGCGTGCTTTGACGGAGGTCGTCTTGATTACGGCACTGCTCATCATTGCGTTCGCCGAAGCGGCATCCGCGCAACCCATCGAGATTCAGGCGGACCAGTTCGAAATGCTGCTCGAGGAACGGACGACGACGTATACAGGCAACGTCGTGGCCACCCAGGGCAGCCGGAGCATTACCGGCCGCGAACTGGTGGTGCGCCTCAATGACGACAACGAAATCATGGCGATGCACGCCAGTGGCGAACCCGCCAGGCTGACCGATGCTGAAAACGGAACACCGGTCTCGCTTACAGGGGCGGCGCTCGATTACGATTTCGACGAGTCGGTCGTACGCACCGCCGGTGGTGGCGTCCTGAGCCGGGGCGGAGACACCATCGCCGCACAAGACATCGCTTACGATCTGGAGGCGGAACGCGCCCGGGCGGTGGGTAGCGATGGTCACCGGGTGACTCTCAGGCTGGCGCCCCGTACGGACAGGGGCAGGTAACGCGCCCACCCCCTGCCCAAATCACATGGCCGAGGCTCGCATGACTATCGCAAGTGCGTTGAAGGGTCGCCGGGGCCGTCCATCACCAGGCACCGAGACAACGCTCTCCCGACAGCTTCCCCATCCGGGTTCGCAAGCCTGCCTGCCTTGCGCAGGATCAGAGCATTGTCGAGCGTGAACAGTTTGAGACGTACTTTGCAGGGAACATTGAGGCCTGCTTCCTGCCAACGCTGAATGGCCACGTCGCTACGCCAATCGCTTCGAGCCGAAGTGATCATCGCCAGGATCGTCTGTTCATGAGAACTATTGAATTCCCCTGATGAGACCACCAGCGCTGGCCGCCGCTTGGCGGCCCGCCGATCCGCGAAGGGAAAGGGGACAACCACTACATCGAGCGGCTCACAGTTCACGCCAGGCCTCTTCGTCCTCGGGCGAAGCCCATTCCCCCAACGCCTGCGACAGACCGAGAAGGTATTCGTCCCCACTTACGCGAGGCCTGACCTTGCGTACCGCCAGATGGTCACCCTCGATTTCAAATGCAAGCACATCCCCCTCGCGCAGATTGGCAGCCTCGCGGATACGCTTGGGGATCGTGGTCTGTCCACGCGCAGTAATCTTGGAGAGTTCCATTAGCTGTAACATCAGAAATTCTGATTTATCAGAAATTACTACTGATCTCGTCAGTGTGCAACTTGAACGTGTCCGTGATTAAGTCTTCGGAGCTGCCCAGCCTGTTCCTCTGTTCCTCTATTCCTCCGCTCCATCCGTTCTGCTCGTTCAATCCACCGGCAGGGCGGAACAATCAAATCTCTTCCCGAACCCTCAGAAAGCTGGCGAATCGCGGAGTCCCGCTGGCCGTTCTTCCCCGGTAGCGATAGGTAACCGTTGCGCCCAAATCCGGCGGATGCCTGCGTTCGGCGTCGGTAAAGCCGGTTCCTAATTTGAAGCGGCGGCCCGCGGGCGTTTCGATGAGAAGCGACCCGAGCATCCCCAGAAACTTGCCCGTGCCGGGCAGGTGCGCAATGACCACTGCTTCGGCGTCCTGGTATGGCTTCAGTTTCAGCAGGTCATCCGTGCGTCCGGCCCGGTGCCGGGAATCGGCCCGGCGCAGCATGAGCCCTTCACCGCCCCGGGCCACCACACGCTCCAGTTCCGCCATCAACTCCTCGTGGCTCGCAACGCGAAACTGGACAATCAACTCCAGGTACGGCGCGTCGATGCCTTCAACCATCTCCTGCAAACGAAACAAGCGCTCATCGAAGGATCCGGGATGATCCGGCAGATCGAACACCATGTAGCGAACCCTGCGCCAGGCTCGGACATCGGGTACCTGGCGCCGGACGGTACCGGACAACACTTCGAAGGCGCCACGATCTATCCACAACTCGCCGTCGAGCGGTGTCGCCGGGAACCCGCGCAGAAACCAGGCGGGCACGGCAAAGCGGTTGCCCCGGCGGGAGGAAAGCGCCTCGCCGTCCCACAGCGCGCGAACGCCGTCGAGCTTTTCGCTTACCCAGTACGCGGATAGATCAACGCCCTCTTCATAGACGTTGGCCAGCGCCACCGGGGGCGCTTTCGAAGCGGCCAGGCCCGCCCAACAGCCAATAACGGCAGCGGCAATGAGTCTGATGAATCGGCACACGCCAGTGACTCCGGGTTCGTCGGGTACGCTACCTTATGGACGGGGGACGCCGCCGGATGTCAGACAACCTACCCAATGCGACCAGGAATCCGGATACGCCACCCGTAGGAGGTTACCCATCCGGGCGAAGCCCATCAGGAAGATGCCGCGTCAGGCCGAATATTCGGTGCCCGGTTCGGGGCGCGCGCGCCAGGCGCACGAGATCCATTCCAGGGTTGAGAGCGGGTCGCCGTTCAGGGGCGTGACCGGGCGCGAGCCGGGGGATGCAGCAAATCGGCTTGACGGTGTACCACACCGCCTTTAACGACACGGAAGATTCGATGGACGTTGGCAATGTCCGCCAGCGGGTCCCCATCCAGGATCACCAGGTCCGCGAGTTTGCCGGGCTCAACCGACCCGAGATCGTGCTCCCGTCCCGCCATCCGCGCCGCATTGATTGTCGCGATGCCCAATACCTGCCGCGGCGACAAGCCGGATTCAACCAGCAACTGCAATTCAAGCTGAGCCGTCAAGCCGTTCAGCAGGCCCGCGCCGGCATCGCCCGTGTCGGACCCGGAAACCACAAGCAGGCCCGCCTCGAAGACCTTCTTCGTATTCGCCCGCAGCACCGGCAGCCGCTCTTTCATGTAGGAATGGTTGTCCCACAGAGACTCCCACTCCCGAACGAACGCCGGACTCATGCCCCTCTCGAATTCCGTTCGCGGTACCAGGCCACGCCGGTCAAATGCAGCGCCGCGCCTGGCCCAGTCCGCAATATCGCCGGCGGCTTCGAAGATCGAGTGCGTGGTCATGTAGACGGCCTGGTTTTTCTTCATCAACGCAATGAACTCGTCGTCAACCGGGCCGGAAATGATGCCGTGAACCAGACTGTCGGCCCCCGCCCGCAGCGCCTCTTTGGCGTAACTCAGAATCGGCGCGTGTACATGAGCCTTCAACCCGTGACGATGGGCCTCATCGATGACCGCACTCATTACCGTCGGCTCGAGTACGGATAGCCCGGCCTTGATGGCATAGGTGACCGGGCTGTAAACCAGCTTGATTGCGTCGACCCCGGCCGCCGCGAGCTCGCGCACGGAAGCCCTTGCGAGATCCGGTGTTTCCGGCTCGTAGCCGCCGACCACGTGCCCGCCCGCAGCGCTGAACTGCCTTCCGACACCAAAGAAATGTGGATAGGGTGCGGCTGGTTTCGCAGAAAGGCGCTTGATTTCGGCAAAGGCATCCAGATCGTTGATGCCTGGCGAGAAAACGAGCGTAACGCCCCAGCCGAGCAATTCGGCCAGATGCTGTCGGTAGTCCGGCGTGCCTTCTTCAAAACCGAAACTCCCCCGCGCCAGGTGGTTGTGCATATCGGAAAGACCCGGAATGACAAACTTGCCCGACGCGTCGATGATCTCGGCGCCCATCGGGATTTCGGTATCTCGAGCTGATCCGACATGGTCAATGCGGCTGCCGGCAATGACGATCACCGCATCCCGGAGCGGGGGGCGGGTCGTGCCATCGATCAGCGTGGCGCCCGAGATGACTGTCGAGCCTTCAGGCTCGGGCGTTTCCTGGGCATGGCCGGCACTCGCGGTCGAGGCGAGCAATAAGACGGCCAAACAGGCAATCAACCGTTCCATTTGCGTATTGCCCCCCCCCTCCTATTCACGCCAGGGGTCGAGTCTGTCATATTGCGCACCGAATTTCGGCATCCGGGTCGGCAGAAATCTGCCGTCTTCGACAAGCAGGAGGTTTGCCAATGAGATCAGCACTTCCGCTCTCCAGATGGATAGCGCTAATCGTCGGCTCAGTACTTTCGTCCGCTGTCTTCTCGGCGGAAGTTGGGGAAGCCGCACCGGAGTTCACTCTGGCCGGCAGTGACGGACATACTCATGTACTGGCCGACTACCGCGGCCGTCACGTTGTAATGGCCTTCTTTCCCAAAGCGTTTACCGGTGGCTGAACCATGCAGTGCAAGGCGCTGCGTGACAGCGCCGTGGAGATCGAGGGCTTCGACGTCGCCTATTTCATGGTAAGCGTCGACTCACTCGAGACCAATACAGCATTCGCCGAACAGAACCGGGCCAATTTCCCGGTACTGGCCGATGCCGACCGCACGGTATCCGAAGCTTACGGCGTCCTTTCCGAGCACGGCTATGCAAATCGCTGGACCTACTTCATCGACCCGGCCGGGACGATTGTGCGGATCGACCGGGAAGTCGACCCGCGTACCGCCGGAGCAGACCTGGTGACACATCTCGATGAACTGGAGGTGCCACGGATCGACGATTCAGGCGCGACCGAAGGTTAGGGGACCAGGACGCGGCCACGGCATGCCGCAGGCTCCCGCGGTTGGGCGGGGAATCTCCGAAATGACCGTGGGCGGGGGCTATCGCTCACTCGACCTGTCCCCGTTTTCCCGCGCTCGCATAGCAGAAAGCACGACCATGGAGAAAGAAACGGTGTACTGGCCAGCCGGAACCAATGGGCAGCGTAGAATCCAGTCGTTCGTGATTTGAGGACCAGGGGACCCAACGCATGAAAACTGAAGAAAGGGTCGTACTGGTTACCGGAGCCGCCGGCG
>JAPOON010000872.1 GCA_026713405.1 Gammaproteobacteria bacterium | reverse complement strand
CCTGGCCACGGCCGAGGCCGAACTGGTGATGGTCGAGACCGACTGGCGCCACGAACTGCTCTCGGTTATCACCGACCCGTCGATCGCCTACGGTCTTCTGATCATCGGCGTCTACCTGCTGATGCTGGAGTTCTACAACCCGGGCACCTTCTTCCCGGCGGTTACCGGCATCATCTGCCTGCTGCTCGGCGCCTACGGCCTGCAGATGCTGCCGGTCAACTACGCGGGCCTGGCGCTCATCGCCGTCGGCATCGGCATGCTGATACTGGAGGTGATGACCCCAACCTACGGGGTGCTCGGCGTCGGCGGGGTAATCGCCTTCGTGATCGGCTCCATCATCCTGGTAGACAGCGACCTGCCCGGCTACCAGTTGCCCATCGCCATCATCGCCGGGTTCGCCGCGGCCACCGGGGGCGTTGCGTTCTTCATCGTCGGCGCCGCGGTGCGGGCGCGCCGGGCAAGGGTCGTATCGGGCGTCGAGGGAATGGTGGGCGGCAGCGCCCTGGTGCTGGAAGACTTCGACGAACGTGGCCCCGTACGCGCGTTCGGCGAGATCTGGCAGGCCAGCAGCACAGCGCCGCTCGCAAAGGATTCAAAGGTGAGAATCACCGGGGTGGACGGGCTGCTGCTTGCAGTGGAACCCGAGGAGGAACAAAAGGAATAGACATGGAAATCTTCACTAGCATCGTTCTGGTCGTAATCATCGCCATCCTGGCGAGCGCGTTCCGCATCCTGAGGGAGTACGAGCGCGGCGTGGTGTTCATGCTCGGGCGCTTCTACAAGATCAAGGGGCCGGGCCTGATCATCATCATTCCCATCATCCAGCAGATGGTGCGGGTAGACCTGCGCACCATCGTGCTCGACATCCCCACCCAGGACCTCATCACCCGCGACAACGTATCGGTGAAGGTGAACGCGGTGCTGTACTTCCGGGTGGTGGACTCCCAGCGCGCGATCATCAACGTGGAACAGTACATCGAGGCCACCGGCCAGCTCGCCCAGACCACGTTGCGCTCGGTGCTCGGCCAGCACGAACTCGACGAACTGCTCGCGGAACGGGAGCGGCTCAACCGGGACATCCAGGGCATCCTCGACCAGGCCACCGACCAGTGGGGCATCAAGGTGTCGAACGTCGAGATCAAGCACGTCGACATCGACGAGAGCATGATCCGCGCCATCGCCAAGCAGGCGGAAGCCGAGCGCGAGCGGCGCGCCAAGGTAATCCACGCCGCAGGTGAACAGCAGGCGGCGGAGAAACTGGTGGAGGCGGCGAAGGAACTCAGCGCCGAGAGCGGCGCCATGCAGCTCCGCTACCTGCAGACGCTCACGGAAATCGCCGGGGAGAAGAGTTCCACCATAGTGTTCCCGCTGCCGATCTCCATGATGGAGGGGCTGCAGAACCTGCTTGGCGGTGTAACCCAGGAATCCGATTCCGGGTAGGGGCCGATACGGGGGGCTTTGCGTCCACTGACTTCGACTGGATCGGGCCTTTGCCTGCCTGGCCCTCGCGTCAATTGCGGATGTCCTGCGTGCGCGGGGAAATACCAACTCGACCGGACGACGCTCGTCGCCGTGCAAGGTCTTTCCCTCATGGTGGCAGGCACCCGCGCCTTCAATGGCGGCACCGGCGCATTGGTCGTGTCACTCAATGCTGCTGGACGGCGGGCTCGTCGACAAGTTGGTAAGGTGCCCGGTGGGACTGGCCAGCAGGCTCATGACCAATAGGGGTTGATCGGACTCGACAGCGAGACGCCACTTGCCCTGACCGTCGCCTAGCGAGCCCCCAAGGCCATCGACGCCACGTTCGAGTTCCGAAGCCGTAAGCAAACGCGATTCGCCCGCTCCCAGCGTCAGGGACACGCTGCCTCGGACCCGGCCCGAGTCGTCGGTACCCGCAATGGCGATACGGGCCGAATCGTCTCCCGGGTTTACCAGGCGCAGCAGACTCGCCTGCCGGTAGTTGCTCGCGGGGTTTAACAATGCCACCCGATATCGATCGCCGAGGAATGGCGCATGGTCGTGCATGGACGCAAGAAATCCCCCGTGCGTGCGTACGTAGGCGAGTACGTCAATGTCCAGGTCGCTGGCGAGTGTCAGGCGCCAGTCGCCGCTACCGGCACCGGTGCTTCCCGCCAGGCCCTTTCCGGAGTTCCCCGATTCCAGATCCTGCGAGTTGAAGTGCACCGCCCTACCGGCATCGATCGACAGCCGGACCGGACCCTGAGCCATCCCCGAATCGTCGTAGGCATCGATGCGCACTTCTCCCGAACGCCGTTCCTTGTTGATCACCCGCACGAAGCCCTGCCTGCCCAGCGGGTCGGAGGTGGAAGGAAACAGAGGCACGTGGTGCACCGTGGCGCCAGCTCCGGGCAGTTCCGGTGGAATCGTCGACAGGTTCGACAGATGGCCAGTGGGACTTCTCAGCAGATTCATGACGCGTACGTTACTGTCCGCTTCGACTTCCAGGCGCCACTTGCCCGTCCCGTCGCCTAAGGCTCCCTCGATTTGGGAGTCGCTAGACTCGAGCTGCGCGGCGGTAACCGAGCGCGACGCACCGGCGGCCAACGTCAAGCGCACGGTGCCCTTGCTCACTTGGCTGCGGTCATCGATCCCGCGTACAACCACGTCCGAAGAAGTTGCTCCTGTGTTGATCAGCCGCAGAAAACTCTCCTGTTCCAGATTGCTGCCCGGGTTGAAAATTGCGACCTGGAGCCGAGCGTTACGTGCCGGTACGACGTCGTGCATAGCGGTAAGGAATCCGTCGGCCGTTCGAACGTAGGTAAACATCTCAATCGGTAAACCGCTCTCCAGGATCAGGCGCCAGCTCCCCTGTCCAGGGCCCGCCCGCCCGCTGAGACCTTTGCCGGGATTGCCTGTCTCCAGGTCATCGGAATTGAAATGAGCGGTTTCGCCTGCGCCAAGGAAGAGCCACAAGTGGCCCGCCTTTGCGCCACTCTCGTCGATGGGCAGGATGCGAACCTCTCCAGAGCGTGACGACCGATTGACGATGCGCACGAATCCCTGCCGTGCGGGGTCCAGCCTGGTGGGCAGATAGTCGGCAGCGGGGACGTGATGCGCACCCTGCCGGATGCTGACGCCCCGCGCCGCGACCGCATCCATTGACGCGCGCTCCACAGGGTTGCCGCGCAGATCGATTTGCGCGCCCGTGCGAAGCCCGTCGTTTTCCAATAACGGTGAGACATCCGCTATTCGGTTGCCGGCCAGACGCAACTCCCGCAGTTCGGTCAGGCCGGCAAGCGCCGACACATCGGTCACGTCGTTGTCGCTGAGGTCGAGCCAGGACAATGCCGCGAGACCGGACAGCGGCTCCAGATTCTCGATCCGGTTTCGGGCCAAATCCAGCCGGGTCAGCGTCGTCAGGCCAGCCAGTGCCGAAACATCGCGAATTTCGTTGCCCCAGAGCGAAAGTTCATTCAATCCGGTCAGGCTTATTGCCACGAGGTCGGTGATTCGGTTGCCGTGCAGGCCCAGGTACTCCAGGGAGGCGAGTCCGTCCAGCGCTGAGATGTCGGAAATCCGGTTGCCGCCGAGATTTAGCCAGGTCAGTTTGTCCAGTGCCGCCAAAGGTGTCGGATCGTCAATGCGATTGGCGCCCAGATCGAGTCTTTCCAGCGTCACCAGCCCGTATAGCGGCGACAGGTCGGCGATCCCGTTGCCCCACAGGTTCAGCTCGACCAGGCCGTAGGCCGATTCCAGTCCGGTCAGGTCGACGATTCCGCGCCGCGCCGCGCCGCGTCCAGCCGGGCAAGACCCGCCAAATCGACGTCGGCAATAGGTTCCGCGACGGCCTTGCCGAGCGCCTGGTTGATGGCGGCTCGCAGGTTCGAATCCGGCACTTCCACGGCCGTTTCGTCCGCGGCAGCTGTCGAGTGCTCGATCGCCACAATCGAAGCGACGCCATCGAAAGTCCGCGTAAGCGCGAAGAGATGCGCCCCGTCCGGACTTTGCACGATCCCACGTGGATATCCAAAGCCAGGGAGGTCGTTACCGAAACGGTCGGGCACCTGTGTGCTGATGTAGTCCGACACTTGGAACACCATGTTGTCAGCATCCCAGGTCACGTTGTATGCCGCGTCGTGGCAGATCGCGGTAACCGCTTCGGCGATGCTCGAAAACGCACTGCAGATTCCGTCGAATGGCGGCCAGATGACGTGGGTGCGGAGTATCCCGGATTGGATGTAGAACTCAGAGATCTGTGCGGCCAGGGCAGGGGATCCCGGATCGGCGCGCAGATCGAATGCAGCGACCTCCGGCGACGAATTGCCGAACAGGAACAGAACCGAACCTGACGCGTCTGTGGCGATCGACGTTGGAGAGCGGGGCAACTCGACTCGGGATCCGTCGCTGCTCGCCGCATCGAGATCAGTGGCGGACGTGAACGTCAGCTTGCCGGTTTCCGGGTTTCGCGCGAGGGTCAGCAACGCGTCCCAACCGACAATATAGAGGTATTCGTCCGCCACTCCGAGCGCCGCGTGCCGCAACCTGTCGACGCCGGCGGCCTGTGCCGCGGCCGCATGGTCCAGGGGTTCGTCGGTCAGAATCTGGACGAGCGTGGAGTCGCACTCGCCGTCCAGGCGATACACCAGCACACCACCATGGCCGATCAGGTACATGAAACGCCCAACGGTGATCACCTGATTGATATCCGTCCTGAAGTCGTGCGTGGCAGGGTTGTCGCACGGCTCGACAAAACCCTGAGCCGGGTCGTTCAATCGAAACAGGGTTGTGTCGTAACCGGTATTAATCCCATAGAGCAACCCTTGCCGGTCGTCCCAATGCAAGGTTGCGTTGGCGAGTCGGGTCACCTCGTTGCCCTCCGCATCGCGGTAGGGGATGGTGCGCATCGGCGAGAGCGATCCCGTGTCGGCATCGCGGGCAAGGACGATCAGCTTGTTCCGGTCGTTCACGAATAGCCGCTGCCCGGCCCCGTCAATGGCCAGACTGCGTGGTTCTTCGATGCTGAGCAAGTCACCGGTGGGCAACGGCTCGCCGTCTGTAATGCGTCCCCGGTACCTCAGCCACCCCGGGGGCTCTGCGGGTTCCCAAGTGAACCGGATTGTGTGGGCATCCTGTCCTGCCCTGGGTGCGACCTGAATGAGATAGCGGGCTCCCCGGACGGCGCGCAGTGCCGTTTCCGGTTCACCGTTCAGCACATAGGAATGGTCAGTGGAGCGAATGAACTCCGGCTCGCCGTCGGCGCCGTTTCTGTAAATGGCCAGCAGGCTTTGCCCGTAGTCCCCGAGCGATTCGCGTTTCTCGACACGAAACCGGAACCAACCAGTAGCTGGCGCGGTCCAGCGCCACCAGAGCGAAGAATGTGCGGCCACAGCCACGGGTTCGTCCGGTGAGGACGTGGCAAAGCCATGCGACGCCTCGACCGCTCCGCGCGCTCCCCGCAGCGCGCTTGCAGCGGACGGTCTGTCGTTTGCGGGCGTGTCGCCCCAGGAAAGGGCAAGGTCGCCCAAGTGAAATTGCTGAAAAGAGGTTT
>JAPOON010000871.1 GCA_026713405.1 Gammaproteobacteria bacterium | reverse complement strand
GATCGCGTTGCCAAGCGGCAACGCGCCGTTGCACTCAGATCGCGCGCCCCAACGCGGCGCCCGCATGCATGGCGCTCATGATGCTGTTGCGGCCACGGACGTCGCCGATCAGATGGCAGGGAATCGACGATTCGGCCAACTCGCCGGCGAGGTCGCGGTTCGGCTCGTTGTAACCGACCAGCACCACCAGCTCCGCGTCCAGAAACCGTGCCCGGTCGGTGAACAGAACCCCGATTTCCACCGCCTCGGCCGTTATGCCGCGCAGATAATGACCGCCGATGAAATCGAAGTCACCGGAGAACAGCCGCTCCCGCGCCGCGCCGGCCGTGACCGCGGGGAACGGCAATGATCCGCCTATGGCATCGAACCGGGAAACCAGCGTGACCCGGGCACCCGCCTGCAACAACACGTCTGCTACCGAAATCGCCTCGAACGAACCCGTGTCGTCGTAGACAACCGCGTGGCCACCGATGTCGGGTCGCGGACCGAAGCCGAAAAAGTCCCAGGATGGGTGAACGTGCGGCAGGTCGAATCCCGGTACCGGCGCCGCCGGCGTGGAGAGCTGAAAGCCGTCGGTGCGAGGGGTGGTACCGGTGGCGATCACCACTTCATCCGCGGCAACCGAGTCGATAGTGGCCCTGTCCACGGGTGCATTCAGCCGCACCTTCACACCGAGCGTTTCGATCTCCTGTTCCAGCCACCCCACGATGGCGCCTACATCCGCCCGGTGCGGTGCGCCGGCTGCTATTGCCACCTGGCCCCCCAGGCGCTGCATGGCCTCGCGCACCTCGACCTCGTGGCCGCGCAAGGCGGCATTGCGCGCAAACTCCAGCCCGGCCGGGCCGCCGCCGGCAACCAGGATCTTCTTCGGCCGGTCCACTCGATCTTCCGGTTCGTAGGAAAGCGCGTTTTCCCGGGCATTGGTGTAGTTCACCACGCAGCTCACGCGGCCGTTGGTCATCAACTGGCCGACGCAGCCCATGTTGGTGCCGAGGCAGGGCCGTACCCGGTGTTCCTCCCTCCGCCGCGCCTTGTTGACCAGTTCCGGGTCGGCGATGAGCGCCCGCACCATGGACACCATCTCGGCGGCGCCGCTGTTGACGATATGCAGGGCGTGATCGAGGGTCATGATGCGGCCCACCACCATGACCGGGCTCGACAGGTCCGGCGCAATGACCTCGTTCGCCGGCATTTCAACGCCCAGCGGGTCGTCCGCCGGCGCAATCAGCTTGTGGAAGCGCCAGTACGCGCCCATATGCAGCGATACGTAGTCGACGGATTTATCCACGGCCTGGGCGATGCGGGCATTGTCGGCCGCCGTCAGGCCGCCGGGAACGTGGTCCTCGTTGGGCAGGCGCACGCCCATGGCGAATTCGGCATCTCCAACCGCATCCCGCACCGCGGCGATGATCTCCTCCAGAAAGCGCAACCGGTTTTCGAACGATCCACCGTACTCGTCCTCCCGCTTGTTGAGTGCCGGGGACAGGAACTCGTGTATCAGGTAGCCACTGGACGCATGGATGTCGACGCCGTCCAACCCGGCATCCCGGCAGCGTCGCGCCGCGTTGGCGAAATGCTCCACCACATCGTCGATCATGGACCGGGTCATGGCGATGGGCACCACGCCGGCCATGGGATTGGGCACGGCGCTGGCCGACCAGTGTTCCGGCATGCCGGCCGCCTCGGCATAACCCGCGCCCGGATGGTAAACCTGCAGCAGGAGCTTCATGCCGGTCGGGCGAATCCGGTCGGCAATGCGGCCGAGGACGGGCAGGCACGCATCGTCCCAAAGGGGGATGCGTCCGGGCGCGAGGGGATGCACGCTGGTCGCTTCGATCGTCGACATCCCGACACCGCCCCGGCCCCTGGCTTCGTGGTAGGCGATCAGTGCCTCCTCGCTCAACCCGGTTGAATGCGCCGAGCGCACGATGCGGTTTCTGATGATGATGGGGCCGACCTGAACGGGCTCGAACAGTTGATCGTAGAGGGCCATCGGCGGGGGGTCCTCCGTGGTTGCCTGGCATTGCACTACCGATACAGCAGCAGGCGCTCCCGCTTGCCGGAAGCGTCGCGGGCCGGTCCGGGTGCGGTCGCATTGTGCCAGATTGCGGGAAGCCTTCGCAGAATTTGCCGGGCGCCCTTGCCGCGCCATGCTTCCCCATAGCCCGGGAACGAAGCCACCGGCCGCTTGACTACGCCTTCAATCTGTCGCGCAATCTCATCCATGAGTTCCGAAGCCTGCGTCATCGGCGATATCGGCGGCACCAACGCGCGTTTCGCACTTGCACGCCCGGGCCGGTCGGGCTTCACGAAGGAAAAGACCTATGTTTGCGCCGAGTTCCCCTCCCTGGAAACGGCAATCGAGGCTTACCTGCGCGATGTGGGGCTGCAGGGTGCCGGCAGCATCTGCCTGGCCGTGGCGGGGCCAATCTTCGACGGGGCAGCCCGGTTCACCAACAGCCACTGGCAGATTGCGGAAGGCCCTCTGCAGGCGGAATTCGACACGGACCGGGTGCGTCTCATCAACGACTTCGAGGCCATCGCCTGGGCAATCCCCCTGTTATCGAACGATGCGTGCCACCCGATCGGCAAGACGCCCGTGCCCGATCTGGCAGCAGCCGACTTCACCATCGGCGTACTGGGCCCCGGAACGGGCCTGGGAGCTGCCGGACTGGTGCGCCGCGGTGGAATCACCGCACCGCTTGCCACGGAAGCGGGCCATGTCGGCTTCGCCCCGGAGACGGCCGGACAGCGGGAGTTGCTCTCCGGCCTGCAGGCCCGTTTCGAACGGGTTTCCGATGAGCGACTCGCTTCCGGCGCCGGGCTCGAGAACATCTACGGCGCGTTCAACCCGGGCGAGGGTCGAGAGATCCGCGCCGCGGAGATATTCGATCTGGCCCGTTCGGGCAACTCCATTGCCGTCAATTCCGTCGAACTCTTCTTCGAAGTGCTCGGTCAGATTGCCGGCAACCTGGCCCTATCGATGGGAGCGTTCCAGGGCATCTACATCGCCGGCGGCATCGCGCAACGCCACCTGGACCTGCTCATGGCGAGCCGCTTCCGGTTCGGCTTCGAGAACAAGGGCCGGCACCGCGGCATCATGGCGGCGATTCCGACGCTGGCCATCACCCACACCCAGCCCGGCCTGCTTGGCGCAAGTCACGTCGCCCGGCAACTGCTCTCGTAAGGACGGCAGGAGCATTCGACCCCGGCAGTCGGTTACCGGATGCCCCGGTGCACTTCGCTCACCGGGGATGATGCCCGGCTAGCTTACCCAGTTCAGCGTATCGTCGAGCGCCATTTCCAGCTTGTCGAAGACTTCGCCGACCTGGTCTTCGCTGATCACGAGCGGCGGACAGATCGCCATGGTATCGACCAGGTTGCGCAGGATCAGTCCGTGGGCCTCGCAGCGCTCGTTGCAGTAGGCGCCGACGCCTTGCGTGGGAGCGAAAGGTGTGCGCGCCTCCTTGTCGGCCATGAGTTCCGCGGCTCCGATGAGCCCCGCGCCGCGCACGTTGCCCACCAGCGGGTGCTCGTCAAGACGCTGCAGCCGTTCCTGGAACAGCTTCCCGACGCGTGCTGCATGCGCAAAGACATCCCGCTCTTCCATGAGTTCCAGGGTGCGCAGGGCCACCGCGGCGCAGACCGGGTGGCCGGAGTAGGTGAACCCGTGACCAAAAACCCCGGCCTTGTTGCTCGCCTCGATGAAAGGCTCGTACATGAACTCGGGAATGAGCACGGCGGAAATCGGCTGGTATGCCGAACTCAACGCCTTGGCGACACTCATGGTCGTCGGGTTTATGCCCATGGTCTGCGCCCCGAAGGGATTGCCGGTACGGCCGAAACCGCAGATCACCTCGTCGTCGATGAAGAGAACCCCGTGCTTCGCCAGCACCGCCTGGACTTTCTCGTAGTACCCGGCCGGCGGCACGATCACCCCGCCTGCACCGAGAATGGGTTCCGCGATGAACGCCGCGATGGTCTCCGGGCCTTCCCGGACGATCAGGTCCTCGAGGTTGCCGACGATGCGCTCGCAGAAATCGCTCTCGCTTTCCGCGCCTTCGGCATCCCGGTAGTAGTGGGGCCGGTCGGTGTGGAGTACCTGGGGAATCGGCAGGTCGAAGTTCGCGTGGAAGGGCGGCAGGCCGGTCAGCGAGCCGGACGCGACCGTGGTGCCGTGATAACCGCCGAGCCGCGAGATGATCTTCTTCTTCTCCGGCTTGCCGATGGCATTGTGGTAGTACCACATGAGCTTGACCTGGGTGTCGTTGGCATCGCTGCCGGACAGCCCGAAGAACACCCGCCCGGCATCGAACGGCGCCATTGCCTTCAGTTTCTCGGCCAGCAGGATGCTCGCCTCGTTGCTCTTGCCGGCGAACAGCTGCGAATAGCTGAGTTTTTTCATCTGCTCCATGGCCACGCGCGCGAGTTCTTCCTCGCCGTAGCCGAGCGCCGTGCACCAGAGGCCCGCCAAGCCCTCGATGTACTGTCTGCCCTGGTTGTCCCACAGATAGACGCCCTCGGCCCGCATGTGCACGGCCGGGCCTTTCTCATGGTGCACTTTCAGGTTGGTGGTGGGGTGCATCAGGTGCTCGAGATCCTTCGCCTCGAGTGAGCCCGGGGGAAATTCATTGTGCAGCGGCTGCGCCATGATCCATGTCCTTGCGTGTTTTGTGTGGGCCTGCAATGCCGCGGGTCAACACGTTCGCCTGTCGATCCGGACTGCCATACCACCGGCAACCGGTCCGGACCGGAACGCCTTTCGCCATCGTATCGAAATCAGCCCCGGGCAGTTTAGCGCGGAATACCGCGGGGCGTGCAACGGGCGACGGCCGCGGTGAAACTCCGCTGGGGTCAGGCGGCTTCGGCAACCAGCCGCAGTCCAAGCGCCTCCGCCACCTTGGGGTGCCGGATCGCGCCATCGTGGACGTTCAGGCCGGCGGCGAATCCGGCGTCGCGCCGGAATGCCTCGCGCCAGCCAAGGGTGGCCACCGCCTTGACGTAGGGCAGCGTGACGTTGTTGAGCGCCTGCGTGGAAGTGCGGGCCACCGCCCCCGGCATGTTGGTCACGCAGTAATGGACCACGCCTTCCTCGACGTAGATGGGATCGTCGTGGGTGGTCGGCCGGCTGGTTTCGAAACAGCCGCCCTGGTCGATGGAGATATCGACGAGCGCGGCGCCGTCCTTCATGGCCCGCACCATGTCCCGGGTCAGCAGCTTTGGTGCGGCAGCGCCGGGAACCAGCACCGCGCCGATGACCAGATCGGCAGCCAGGGCTTCACTGAGCAAGTTGTGGCGGGAGGCCATCAGCACCCGCGCCCGGCCCCGGAACTCTGCGCTGAGTTCGCGCAGGCGGGAAATGGACTTGTCGAGTATGGTCACGTCCGCCTGCAGGCCGACCGCCATGGCGGCCGCGTTGGCGCCGGCAACGCCGCCCCCGATGATCACCACCCTGGCCGGCGCGACGCCCGGCACGCCGCCGAGCAGCATGCCACGCCCGCCGTTCGCATTCTGCAACGCGAACGCACCCACCTGAATCGACATGCGTCCGGCCACCTCGCTCATGGGCGTGAGCAGAGGCAACCCGCCGCCGGGGGTGGTCACTGTCTCGTAGGCGATGGCCGTTGCCCCGGACTCCATCAGGGCGAGGGCCTGAGGCTTGTCGGCAGCGAGATGCAGATAGGTGAACAGCACCTGTTCCGGGCACAGCCGCTCGCATTCGTGCAGCAGCGGCTCCTTCACCTTGACCACCAGGTCGGCGGCGAAGGCTTCCTGAACCGACCCGATGCGCGCCCCGGCGCTGCGGTAGTCGTCATCGGCAAACCCGGCACCGATACCGGCGCCCGCCTGCACCACCGCGTCGGCGCCGGCCGAGGTGAGTTCCGCAACCGATTCGGGCGTCAGGCCGACCCGGTTCTCGTGGACTTTGACTTCCCTTGGGACACCGATTCGCATGGCTGCCTTTTCCGAGGCAATTCCGGACGCTCACTGTACCCGAGCCGCCATCGAAAATTATTGCTTTCTTGCGTATATCGACCAACAATTCACAACTAAGTTCGACCAACTGTCTTTTTCATGCAAGATTATTTGAATGTAGATCGCCTGGACCGATTAATCCTCCACGAACTCCAACTGGACGGCAGGCTTTCCAACACCGCGCTGGCTGAACGCGTGAACCTTTCCGAGTCGGCGTGCCTGCGCCGGGTGCGGCGGCTCGAGGAGAACGGCATGCTGCGCGGCTACGTCGCGCTGATCGACCAGTCGGGCGCCGGCTATCCGGACAACGTCTTCGTCCGCGTGACCCTGCACAGCCAGCAGCGCGACGACCTGGTAGCCTTCGAACGCGCGGTGAGCAAGCTGGCGGAGGTAATGGAGTGTTACCTGATGTCCGGCGATGCCGATTACCTGCTCAGGGTGATCGTCAATGACGCCCGCGACTACGAACGCATCCACAGCCAGCACCTGACCCGCCTTCCCGGCGTCGACCGTCTACACTCCAGTTTCGCACTGCGCACCGTGGTCAAGAAGACCGAAGTGCCGATTCGCGGGGCAACAGAATAGGGGGATGGGCAGGCTCCATGGAACAGTTTATTGCGCCATGGGTTTCCCGAACGCCGAGAGCGGGTATACGGTACGGGTATCCTGCACGCCAAGCGGGACCCCTCTGTTCGCCAGTACCGATTGATCGACAAACCGGCCCCGCAACGAGTTGCGGGGCGTCGCCACCTGCCGAAGCGATGCTTCGGCTCAGGCTGCGCCCGACCGGTGGCGACCCTTAAAGGTGCCGGATACCCGTACCGCACACCCACTCTCTCTTCGTAACACCAACCGCT
>JAPOON010000870.1 GCA_026713405.1 Gammaproteobacteria bacterium | reverse complement strand
GGGGGATCTTCGGTCAGACACAGCGGCGAGCGATGTTCGAAGCCGAGGATCAGCCCATCGTAGTTGCCCCATAGTTTGAGGGCGGATTTCTGTTGCGTGGTGTCCCGCCCAGCAAAGTGGGCACTGAGGAGCGGGGCATTAAGCCGCGAGATCTTGAGGGACTGCTCGATCCGTGTGGCGGCGAGGGCGCCGTGTTCTTCGAAATAGGTGTCGAGCAGGCTGTCAGGCGACACGCCCTTGAGCACGCACGCCAGGTTCCCGGCAAGATTTCGTACCCCCTGCAAGCCGGCATTGCTGCCGAGGCCCCCGGTCGGGATGAACGCGTGGGCAGCATCGCCGGCCAGGATGGTGCGACCCTTGCGAAACCCCCTGGCCATACCGGCGATATATTGCCAGGGGCGCACCGACTGGATTTCGATGTCAATGTCCTTGTCCGTGCCCAGCGCGCTCTTGATCCAGTCAATGCAATAGGCGTCCGTGATTTCCCGGTCACGCGGGAAATTGGCGATTTGCGCTCGGTACCGCGTCTTGCCATCGATGGGCTGAAAGCCGCCGCCGCCCATTTCGTGGGCCACCAGCACCACTCCGCCTTCGTTGCCGGTAAACCATTCGGACAAATCCGCGTTGAAAAGCACGTCCTGCATGTGAACGTCGATGGGATCGCCACCCATCGACAGACCGATCTGCTCGCGGATCGAACTCTTGACGCCGTCCGCCGCAACGATGTAACCGGCTGACACCTCCGTCGTTTCACCCGTATCGAGATCGCGGATGCTGGCGCGGCAGCCGTCCGCCTCCTGGACAATGTTGCCGGCTTCAGTGTGAAACCGGATATCGGCCACATCAAAAGACCTCGCCCGCCGCAACAGGATGTCCTCCACGTAATCCTGCGAGGACATGACCGGCATGGTGGGGCTCTTGGCAGTCGGCACGGAGTGGAACGAGGCAGTGTGCACGTGGGCGATTTCAGGCCGCGACAGGTTTTCGAACCATCGGTTGTACTCCGTCCAGCGCGGACCGGCGCCCGTTTCTTCAACTTCCGCCTGAACGCCGAATTGCCGGAAGAGTTCGAGGGTGCAAACGTCGTAGAGACGGCCGCGGGGATGATTGCCAGTATCGGGCCTGCGATCGACGAGAACGTGGGAAACCCCGAGCCGCGACAAAAGCAGCGATAGAGTCAGCCCGGCCGGGCCGCCGCCCACGATAAGCACAGAAGTGTTCGCCATAAGCTCCTCCCGGGAGCGGCCGATTTTACGGCACGCGTTTTACCCCTCGAACCAACCAACGATTGCTACCTCGCAACCACCACGTTTCGGACATTTGCTTTTCTTAGCCGTAGCTTGCCGCGGTCGTTGGCCATGCGTCCACTTCCTGCGTGGTGGTGAGAGTGATGCTGCGCGAGACGGAACCGGAGGGTGACGCCTGACTTACCGGGCCTCGCCTTGCGTTAGATAGCGCTGCAGATCGCGTTGCTGTTCGATGCCTAGCGGAAACCTCCACATCAGGCCAACAACAACGATGAGCGCCGCCAACGGAAAGAACACGAAGGTGTAGCGCAGCGCATCGATGGCCCCGGCCCCACTCTCGCCGCCCGCCGAATAGCCCAGCCACTCGAGTACCGGGTAGGTGATCAAGGCAAACGCGTAGCCGATCTTGCTGGTCAGCGTCAGCAACGCGTAATACAGGCCGGCGCGGCTGGACCCCGACTGCACCTGGTCGTAATCGGTAATGTCCGCCGTGATCGATCGCAGCATCGCATTGATGCCATTGAACACCAGCCCGGAGGCGATGATCAGCACCGCAAAGGCAACGACATCGCCTGGTTCGAGAGCCAGGAAAGCCAGCGTCACGAACATCATCGCTACGCTGCAGCCGATGATGGCATTGTGCTTGCCGACCCGGTAACTCAACCGCACGGTCAGCGGCACGCCGATCAGCCCGGCTGCGAAAAAGCCCAGCAGAATGACCGTCAGCCACTGTGGCGCGCGAATGACGTCCATGATGAAAAAGACGTACAGAGAACCCATCACGCCACCGGGAATGCCCACCGCGAGATCGGTGGCCAGCACCCGGCGCAGGTGCGCATTGCGCATCAGGATGCGGAGGCCCTCCCGCCAATCTAGCTGAACGTTGCGGCGATGCGGATGCTCCGGCACCACGGCGACCGCAAGCCCCACGGCGAGCGGCAGCAGCACCAGCACGTACAGGCCCATGGTCGCCACCTTGTCGCCGAGCGATGTATTGCCCTGGAAATACTCCATGGCGGCGGGCAGGCTCAGCACCATGAGCATGCCGCCGAGGTGGAAGAACTCCCGCCAGCCCATGATGCGCGAGCGCTCGTTGTAGTCGGCGGACAGTTCCGATGCCCAGGAGTACTGGGATAGGGTCGCCAGGGTATAACCGATGTACATGACCGCCAGCCAGAACATCAGGTAACCGGCCGAAACGCCGTCGCCGGCAACGGCGCGGGGCATGAACACCATCACCACCGTCACCAGCAACAGGGGTACGGAGACGACCATCCAGGGACGCCGCCGGTTGCCGCGTATGGCGACCCGGTCGCTCAGCATGCCCAGAACCGGATCCGTGACGATGTCCCAGACCCGGGCAAATATGAATACGCCGCCCACCACCGCGAGACCGAGGCCCATCTCGGTACTGTAGAAAGGGGGGAGATAGACGGTTATCGGCGAATACAACGCCGCCAGCGGCATGGCCGGCAGGGCGAAAGCGAACAGCCGGGAGGTGCTCAGCCGGCCGGGGTCGGTCACCCGGTCGACTCAGGGCGTACGCACGTGATCGTCGATGACCTTGTAGGCGTGACGCACCATGACTTCCTGATCGGAGAGCTGGACATGGCTGAGCGCCCCGGTTGCCAGCCCTTTTTGCACGTTCTGCACCTGCGCCCAGTCTTCCCGTATCAGGTCGCGGGTGAACACTGCCGAGAATTCCTGGCTCGCCCGTTCACCGAAAGATCTCGGCGGCAGCGAGTGCAGGCTGGTCTCCCAGATGGTCTCGTCCACCGCCACCGGCCAGTAGCGATGCGTGACGAACCAGCCGGGACCCATCAACATACCCGTGTTCGGGAACAGGATGTGCGTGTCGAACCCCCAGTTGTCGGTCTTGTGCAGGTTCAGGCCGGCCGGTGTCGCCTGGTCTTCGCTACCTTGCAACACGGTCGCTGCATGGCGCATCACGAAGCCTTCCGCCGGTGTCGGCTTGTGACCCGGGTTGGCGCGAAATGCGGTCGACCGGTGTAACCCGAACAGGCGCACTTTGGGCAGATGGCCCTGGGGATTTTCCTTGGAGATATGCGAATCTGGCGCCGATAAACGGTGCACGTAGGCCACGTGATAGCCCTCCGAGCCGATGTCCATGCACACCTTCCAGTTGGCCTTGACCCGAGCCACATAACGGCCGGCGAGTTGCGCCTGTTCGAAGGGAAAGCCATCGAAAGCCGTATACAGGCCGTCCAGAAACTCCGGCAGGGTCTGCGCCGGCTCGGGATTGAGATAGATGAAAACGAAGCCTTTCCAGCAATCCACGGCCACTGGCAAGAGACCCGATCGGGACTTGTCGAGGCACGGAAACTGGTCCTCATCGGGCACGTTCAACAACCGCCCGGCCTGGTCGTAGGTCCACCCGTGGTAGCCGCAGACGAACCGCAGGCGCTGGCCCCGCTGCGTGCGCACCAGCCGGTTGCCGCGGTGCGCGCAGACGTTGTGGAACGCCCGGATTTCCCCGTGGCTGTCGCGGGTAACGAAAACCGAAGCACCGGTGTTGGGCATGTCGTGGACGAAATAGCTGTTCTCCTGGGGCAGCTGCCCTACCACGCCGACGTTGAGCCAGGTGCGCCGGAAGATGCGCTCGCTCTCGAGGTCGAAGTACTCCCGGGAGATCGTGGGCTCGACCGGCACGGGCTCAAGCCCGAGGAGCTGGTCGTGTTCCGCGTGCTTTCTGCGCGTTGCCTGAACATTCATGGTGCAGAACCGCCTACCAGGTCGGATCGCCGTAATCTTCCCGGCGCGGCGTGGCGATCGCCAGCAGCAGGGATTCCTCGTCGTCGGAGAAGATGCCCGAGTGTGCGAGCCCGCCCGGCACGATGATGAGTTCGCCCTCGCGGATGATGTATTCCTTGCCGTTAGCGTAGAGCATGGAGGTTCCCTTGAGCTGGATGGCCACCTCCTCGCCGTGGCTGTGTTCGACATTGGGGAACGAGCTTCCCTTGCCCTTGGCGACCTTAAACAACGCCACACTTGTGTCGTTGCCGAACGTGTGTTTCATGTGGGCCACTCCGGGCACGATCTCACGGGAAAACGCATCGTCGGTGAAGCTGATCACTTTCGGCTCGGTCATGTCAGTTTGCATGGCAACTCCTTCGTCAATGGAAATCGTCCACCAGGAACTCCTGGAGCCGGACGGTAAGGTGCGCGAGGGCCTTTGTCATGTATTTCTCGACCATCTTCGTCGAAATTCCAAGTTCGCGGGCGATCTCCGCATGAGGCCAGTTACGGACCCGGCACAGGACGAACACCCGCCGGCATCGCGGCGTCAGTTCCTCGATGGCGACGCGGTAGGCCTCCTCCCACTCCCTGGCATATTGCACGCGCTCCGGAGACGGGCTGGTCAACCGCAACTCGGCGCTAAAGGTGTCGATGCCGAGCGGCACTTCGTTCACCCGCCGCTTGCGGAAGTAATCCTGGACGATGTTCTGGGCAGTCTGAAAGAGAAAGGCGCGGGGATTCCTGATGCGAGACGGTTGGTCGATGCGGCACATGCGCAGGAAAACCTCCTGGCACGCATCCGCTGCGTCGGTTGGCGAGGGAATCCGGCGGCGCATGTAGGCGGCAAGCGTGGACTGATTGGCGCGGACGAGATCTTCGACGAAGTCCGCAGTCTTCTCCTCGTTGGTTGACGCCTGATTGCCCATGCGGACGGTTCCTCTGCCCGCGTCCTGCAATAGGGCAGAGGGTTCCATTGCCCCCCCTACTCAGGCTGGAAAGTATGGGGTCGTTGTGCTAGATAAGCAACCGGGAGAGTCTGCGCCGGGAAGGGGGAATGTCAGCACCATCGTTCACCACAGAGTCCGGCAATGCCGGGCCCACGGTCATCCGCAACGCGCGTGTCATCGACGGCAGCGGCCGAGCGCCGCTGGGGCGCCATGCCATCTTCATTGAGTCCGGTCGGATAAGAAGCATTCTGCCCGAGACCGATTCTCTCCCAACCGGCGACGGGCATATCGATGCCTCCGGCAAAACCGTCATTCCCGGGCTGATCGACATGCACGCCCACCTGATCAGCGGCGGTTTCGACACCGTGGTCGACGTCGGCGCCTCCTACGTGGTAGACGACCAGAAGCGGGTGCTGAAGCAAATGCTGTATTGGGGCGTGGTGGGCTGCCACTTCTCCGTACAGCCCATCGACAACGGCCTTTGGCTGCGGGAAGCGACCGCATCCGGGGAGATCGAGGGGCCGAGACTGTTCATCTCCGGGCCTGGCGTCACCGCGCCGGCGGGCTGGGCCGGGTCGAACCAGCCGGATGCGAGGATCGAACTCGACGATCCGGACGATGCGCCGGCAGCGATCGCGAAGCTGGCGGAAAGCGGTGTCGACTTCGTGAAGGTATTCTACGATTCGATGTGCTGCGCCTTTCACCAGGCCATGCCGAAACTGCGCCGCGATGTGATGGAACGGGTGATTGCCGAGGCGCACCGGCACGGTCTGCCCGTCGCCGTGCACGTCTACGAACTGGAAGGCCACCGGGAGGTTCTGCGGGCGGGCGGCGACATCCTTTATCACTCCTCGGTAACGGGCGGGATCGACGACGACTACCTGGAGGCGATGCGCGTCAACGGCAGCCTGTACGTGGCGACTCTGTCCATCTACAACGATACCTATGAGCCAAAAGCCACCCGGGCATGGGCGGACTCGTCCTGGGTGCGCGAAAGCGTGCCGAATGTCACCCTGGAAACTCTGGGACCCGGCGGCCCGCTGGACGACTTTGAAACATTCACCAGGAGGGAGAATATCGCCCGGCAGTTGCCGACGATCATGGGCAACCTGAAAAAGATCCACGAAGCCGGCATTCCTTTTGCCGCAGGCCCCGATACCGGCGTTCCGGGCGTGTTTCCTGGCCTGAGCGTGCATCGCGAGCTGGAACTCATGGTCGCCGCCGGCGTACCGCCTCTGGCCGCCATCACCGCCGCGACGAACCACGCGGCGACCTTTGCCGGGGAACCGCTGCTCGGCTCCTTGGCCCCGGGCAAGAGCGCCGACCTGTTGATACTGTCTGAAGATCCATTGACGGACATACGGGCGACACGCTCCATCGAAGCCGTGATCAAGCAGGGACGCGTTGTCGACCGGGAACGGTTGCTCGGCGAGATTCTGGGCATCGACGGCGACATGGATACCCACTAGGACGCGCGGCCGCGCAATGGAGCCGGCCGAATGTTCGGGTGCGGGCACAGGCCGCACCCTTGCTGTTACGAGGCTGCGCCACGAATCGAAACAATTTGGAGGAGCCCAGGATGTCTGATGCGAAGAAATGGTATTTCAAGTCCATGGCCGATGGCATATTCCGCAAACTGACCGATACCATCACCACACACCTGTTCGTCGGCGAAAAGGTCATGTTCTCCCTAGCGGAGATCGGTCCCCACACCGAACCGACCATACACAGCCACGACGAGGAGCAATGGGGCATCCTGATGGAAGGCGAGTGCGTGCGAATCCAGGACGGCGAGGAAGTTGCCATGACAAAGGGCGACTTCTGGTGTACGCCGGGCAATACGCCCCACGGTGTCCGCACCGGGGAGAGTGGCGCCGTCATCCTGGATATTTTCAGTCCCCCGCGGGAGGCTTACCTGACGGCTGGAGAGGGACTGGCGGCCAAGTTTCACGAGTCCGGCTGACCGGAGCCCGCTTTAGTGACCGGCGCAGCGGATTTCTGGATGCGACGGACCCATGGCTGATTGTCGGCGGGTGAGCCGGCCGGACAACCATGAAATCGGAGGCTCGGAATTGAGCAGGCTGGTGGGCCATGCAAACTGAGACGGTTCGCTGGGCGGACCGCTTTCCGGAGCTTGGAAGCGGCCCTCTGCCGGCGGCGCCTTATACGTCATCCGGCCAGTTTTCCCGCGAGTGCGACCGAATCTTTTCCTGTCACTGGCTGTTCGTCTGTCGCGAGGACGATGTACCCGAGTCGGGCAGCTATTTCGTGCGAGACCTGCCGGGCATCCCGGCTTCGATCGTCGTCACCCGTTCCCCTGACGGTCACATCCGGGCGTTTCACAACGTCTGCCGGCACCGCGGCAACCGCCTCGCCGACGGGCAGGGACGCGCGCGACGCCTCGTCTGCAACTACCACGGCTGGACCTATGCCCCTGACGGCACCCTGATCGGCGTTCCCGACGAAGATCAGTTCGTCGGCCTCGACAGATCGACATGCGGCCTGCGTCCGTTGCCCACGGAATGCTGGCAGGGCTTTGTCTTCGTCAATCTCGACGATGCGCCTGCGGAAAGCCTCGATGACTTTCTGGGAACCCTTGGGGATCGAATCTCGGGCTTTCCCTACCGGGAAATGCAGAGAGTGGTGCGCTACCGGGCCGAACTGGCAACCAACTGGAAGACGGCGATGGATATTGGCCGCGAGGGGTATCACATCCGTTTCGTGCATCGCGGTACCGTCCCGGACAGCCACGTCGGCGGCGACAATCCGTATGCGCACCTGCCTTACATGGATATCTTCGGGCCGCATGCCGCCAACAGTCTGGGCGTGAATCCAAACCATACACCCTCTCCGGCGGAATCCTTTGTCGCCAGGTTTGCCGCCACGGTGATTCAGCGCGGGGACAGTGCCGAAGGGCAACCGGCCTGCCTCAACCCGGGCGGCGCGGAGTTCTGGGGCTTCGATGCCTATTTCTTCTTCCCCAACTTCGGGCTGATCCTGGGTCCGAACTGGTTCTCCACCGATCTGTTCATACCGGTAACCGTGGACCGTACGATCTGGGAACAGTCGTTCTACGCCCGGCCTCCCCGTAACGCGGGCGAGCGTATCAGCCTGGAATTCTCGTCCGTTCTAACGCGCGACCTGGTCCGGGAAGACTGGGCGCAGGTGGAGCGCGTTCAATCCGGCTTGCGTACCGGTGCCATCGAGCAATTCAACCTGTCCGATCAGGAGTTGCTCGTACGCCATGCCTACGAGACCGTTAACAAGTTGACCTCGTAGAACGTGGCGGGTCGCCGAGCGGCCGTCGGCCGGCGTCGCCCTACCCTCTTTCCGCGTCTCTCTCATCCACCTGGCGCCTGAGTTCCTGTTGCTTCTCCCGGGTCAGGGGGAAGCGAAACATCAAGCCAGCGCCGATCAACATGGCGATGATGGGCAGAAATACGAAGGCGAAGCGCAGGCCGTCGAGCGCTTCCTGGGTATTGGCGGCTCCGGGGACGTAACCGAGGAATTCGAGCAGCGGGTAGCTCGTGCCGACCCCGATGGCGAACCCCAGCTTGTCGGTCATCGTGACCAGGGAATAGAAGAGGCCGGTGCGCGCTTCGCCGACTTCAAGGTTGTCGTAGTCCGTTACGTCAGCGGCGGTCGCGCGGATCAGCACGGCCATGCCCGCGAAGACCAGGCCAGAGGCACAGATCAGCGCCATGAACGGAACGAGATCCCCCTCGCCGAAAAAATAGAAGGGCGGCGTAATGAGCGCCATCAGCACCATGCACAGCACGAGCGCATTGTGGCGGCCGATCCGGTAGCTGATCCTGACGGTCAGCGGCACGCTGACCAGGGCGAAGAAGTAGTAGCCGAGGATGATGATGCTGATCCAGCGTGGCGCGTGAAGAATGTCGCTCACGTAGAAGACGATCAGGGCGCCCATCACGTTGCCGGGAATGCCGTGCATGATGCTGGCACCGAGAACCCGCCGGATCAGCCGGTTCCGCAACAGGATGCGGATTCCCTTGAGCCAGTGCACAGCGTCTTTCGCCGGCCGATAGGGCCGCTCGGGAACGCGCCATACGGCCAGGCCTGTGGTAACCGGCAACAGCAACAGGATGAACGCGCCCATGGCGAACACCTTGATGCTGTTCGGGACACCACTCGTTTGCCCGGGCTCCGGGGCGATGTCGAACAGCACATCGCCGAACTGCTCCATGACGCCGGCCACCCCCAGAATCAGGAACATCCCGGTGAGGTGCCCCATCTCACGCCAACTGAGGATGCGGGAGCGCTCGTTGTAGTCGCCGGACAACTCAGCCGCCCAGGAATATTGGGACAACATGGCCACCGTATAGCCAACATAGAGCATGACCATCCAGAACAACAGGTAGCCGCCCGATGCCTGCTCGATGCCCACGGCACCGGGCATGAACACCATGACCACGCACAGCATCAGAACCGGGACGGAGAGTACCAGCCAGTGACGTCGCCGACCGTAACGGGAGCCGTACCGGTCGGTCAGGTAGCCGATCAGGGGATCGGTGACCACATCCCAGACGCGCGACAGCATGAACACGGCGCCGACAGCCGTCAGCCCAAGGCCCATTTCCATGGCGTAGAACGGCGGCAGGTATACCGTGATCGGCGCGCTCAACGCCGACAGGGGCAGGGCGGGCGCGGCGAAGGCGAGGAGCTGGGAGCGGGTGAGCCGGCTAATCGGTCAGCGACTCGATGATCTGGTATCTGCCGTGCGGCAGTCCGCGCGAATCGTCGGGCTCATGAAACAATTCGACTGCCAAGGACACCTCGATGAACGACAGGGAGAGGTTCAGTAGGTTCTGGCTGGACGCGCTCAGTTCCTCGAGCGGGAACTGATTGAGGTAATCGGCGATGGCGTCCATGCGGGACAGCATCGTCTGGTAGAAGTCCTCGAGATCCTGCATCGCGGAGCTTACTCGCCGGCCGTGCCGCTCGGCCTGGGTCGGCAGACTCCAGGTTTCCGCAAATTTTTCCAGGTCTGCAAACTCTTCTGGCAGCATGGCGTCGACAGTCATGGCGCTTCAGACCAGGTTCGCCGCCGCGGCCTGCAGCATGCTGTTCTGCACCGGCACGGCCAGCACCCGGCGCACCATGGGTTCGAAATCCTCGAGCGGCATGTTGTCGAATCCGGGGTCGAAGGAATTCTGATCGAATCTCTCACAGAATTCCGCGCAGGCATCGAAGTAAGGGCTGTCGCGATAGGCGTCCCGCGCGTTCCGGTCGAACCCCGCCAAGTGGTAGTAGTAATAGCCCTGGAAGATTTCGTGATGTTTGAGGACCCAGTGGTTTTTCTCGGAGATGTAGGGCTTGAGCACCAATGCCGCGAACGAGGCGTGGTCATGGGGCGACAGGACATCCCCCAGGTCGTGGAACAATCCGCACACGATTGATTCTTCGTCCATCCCGGCTCGCACCATGCGCGTAGCCGTCTGCAGTGAGTGGTGGTAGCGGCTGACCGGCAGGCCGCCGTGAAAATCCTTGAGCATCTCGAAATGCTGCAGCAGCCGGTCCGGCAATCCCTGCTCGCCTCGCAGCAAATGAGCCGTGATGATGTTGCAGTCGTTCTGGTTGATGTGCTTGAAGTCTGTGCAACTTGCCCGTTTGCTCAGCAGGTCCGCTAGCATAGGTCCCTTCCCTGATCTCAGATGACGGCGCGGCCAATGGTCACCGGCCTGTCATGGCTTGTCGATTCTATGGGATGTCCCCTGCAAAGCAAATCGCAAAGCGGCATGGGCCTTATTTCAGCCAAGAATTTTCAGCACATCTTCGGCGGCGCGATATCCGTGGCCCGCCGCACCGGTGACATGGCAGAACGCGTCGAGATCGGTGTGTGCGTATGCGATTCTTCCCAGCGGCTCGGCAGCCCGGCGTCGTTCGGGGCCACTCAGAAGTCCCGGGTCCGGCAATAGGTAGCCGTGCCCCCAGCGGCTGACCGAGATTGCGGCTATATCCCTACTGTCATTGAAACCGTATGGCCCGAGGATTGCCGTCAGGTCGTCTCGAATGGCCGTCTCAAACGTATTGAACGGTGCGGACAACAATTCGTAACGACCTTTCACTGCCTGTGCCCGAGCGGGTTCGCCGGGGTAGAAGTAGGGAATGCTCAGGCCGACGACCACGGGTCGCGACGGGTCGCGGTCCGGCGACCAGCCCGCTTCGTTCATCTTGTCGTACGCAACGAAAAGGCTGGCGCGGCGGCCCGACAGTATCGTCATGAATGGCGGGTCGGCCTTGTCTAATGCCACGGCATTGCCCAGCGCAACGTTTGCCCAGACGACCGGCGCATAAATGAATCGGCGCAGGGCTTCGGCTTTTGTCTCCGAAAGGTCCCGCACCACGTGGCGCGTAACGAATGCCCCGCTGGCCATTATGACGGTACGGCCGCGCGCCGCCTCCAGCCTGCCGTTCCAACTGTAGGTTACCTTTACATGGTCGGCGGTTTCCGGAGTGCCGGCGTGTTGAACGTGCACTGCGGTTGCGCCAAGGCGTAACGACTTGCTGCCTGACGCGGACCGGAGGCTGTCGAAGTCAATCGAATCGCCCGGTTGTGCGCCGGTCTGCTGTTGATCTCGAACTGATTCCGGCCAGATAGAGCGCATGAGAGCGGTGGCCAGGGCGGCGTTGCCGCCGGGAAAGCTTCGGATTTGGGGAGGCCCGCCTCCGTATTGACGCCAGACGGCTGCGGCGGATACCCGGTCCGGCAGCCCGAAGAAATTTGCCAGTTCAGGCACCATCCATTCGTAAACACTCGGAGACCAGCCACGGTCAAGGACGTATTGGGCGAACGTCTGTCCGTCGAGTGCTGCCAGCCTTTGCCGCCAGTTCGGGTCGGTGTAGAGTCCGGCGCATTCCTCGAGAAAGGTGAAGTAGCCGGTTCTGACTTCTGCCGGAATGGGTGCGTCCGCGAGGCTCCTGTACAGCTTGCTGGCGCCGGAATCGGGATCGTCACGCACGACGCCGAACCCGCGGTCCATGTATGGAACCTCGTAGGCAGCCGCGTCCGGTCGTAGTTCCGCAAGCAACGTGCCGGCAGCTTCGGAGGTAACCAGTCCAGGGGTCGGGACCTGTGTCACGATCGAGCCCTGGGGCGCCAGCAGTCGCGTGCCGTCGACTTCGAAAAGATCGGTTCTTGCCGCTCCGCCCGGCAGCGGATGGTTTTCAAGTACAAGCACGTTGAACTTCCGGGGCGCCAGGCGTTCGATGGCGGCGGCAGCGGTGAGCCCGCTGATGCCGCCGCCGACGATGACCACGTCGTGAAGTTCGCCCGTATCTCGGGCGGCGCTGACGTCGGTGAACGCGCCGTCTCTCAGCGCGTGGGCAACTTCAAACGTTGCGTTGTCGTTGCCGCCCCAACGCTGTCCTGTCTTCGGGACACTCGAGGCAAAGGCATCCCGGGGAGCGAGAGCAGCGCTCCATCCCGCCATTGCACTGATGGCGACGCCGTTCAGAAAGTCCCGGCGGGCAATCGACCGGGTCGATCTCCCCGGATGTTTCATACGTTCAATTCACCATCTCCGTTGTATCCCGCTGCTGCATCGTGCACCGTTCTAGATTCCGAGCGCACAACCGTCGCGGCGCCCGTCGGACACGCCCTGGAATGTATCGAAACCAGGCTGCAGCAGTACGGCCTGGCCGCCCCCGAAGAACCCGCCGCTGTCGGTTATCCGGTGTCGCCGGGCGTCAAGTTCGTCGCCGATTTCTGTCAGCAACCCCGGCTCCAGGGCGATGTCCAGCAGATTGTCTTCCAGTCGCCAGCGCGGTGCGTCCAGCGCGCTCTGTGGGTCCATACCGAAGTCGATCAGGTTTGAGAGGAACTGCACCTGGCCCTGTACCTGCATGTCGCCTCCGACGAATCCGAAAGCCATCAGCGGTTGCCCGTTCTTCAACACCATGGCGGGCAGGATGGTGTGACGGGTCTTTTTCGACGGTGCGATGACGTTGGCATGGGCAGGGTCGAGGGAAAAGCCGTGGCCCCGGTTCTGCAGCAGGAATCCCGCCTTGCCCGCCGTCAGGCCGCTGCCCCAGGGATGGAACAGGCTGCCGATCAGCGAAATCCAATTGCCTTCCTCGTCCGCCGCGCAAACGAATGCGGTATCGCCGCCGCCCGTCGTGGACGGTCCGGCAGGTCCTTGTCCGGCCAATATTGCCCCGTGCAGCGATTCGATGCGTTGCGGGTCGAGCAGCGTTTCGACGGGAGTACGCAGGTGGCCTACATCGGTAACGTGGGTCGCAGCGTCCGCCAATCCGTGTTTCGTCGCCTGGATCTGACTGTGTATGGCTTCCGGCGTTCCAAATTTCATGTCACCGAGATCGAAGTGTTCAAGTATGGCCAAAGCCTCCGAAACGGCGATGCCCTGGGCGTTGGGCGGCATTTCGGCAACGGTGTAGCCCCGGTAGTCGATGAGCAGGGGCTCGACCCAGGCGATGCGATGCCTGGCGAAATCCTCCTCGCACAGAAGGCCGTCCTGTTCGCGCGATGTTTCGAGGACGGCCTGCCCGAGAGGCCCCCCATACATGGCACCCCGGCCGAATTCTGCAATCAACCGGAGGCTCTCGGCCAGGCCGGGGTTTCGAAAGCGCTCTCCGGGATCGAACGGAGTCCCGTCAGGCCTGGTCCAGGTTTCCTTCGAGTGCCCCTGTCCGGCGAGGATCGGAGCGCCCATGGCCCAGGTTGCGGCCGTTTGCGGCGCGACGGCGAAACCCTCGTCGGCAGTCCGTATCGCCGGCTCGAATACCCGTTCGCGCTCGCAGCGGCCGAATCGGTCGTGCAGTGCCAGCCAACCGTCCACGGCGCCTGGAACCGTGACCGCGAAGATGGAATGCAGGGGTGGATGAGCGCTGTCCGCCCCAATACGCGCCTTCAGGGTTTCCAGGTTTG
>JAPOON010000869.1 GCA_026713405.1 Gammaproteobacteria bacterium | reverse complement strand
GCCCGCTGACCCCGACGACGCCGCACTGATGTTACATACGTCCGGGACCACCTCTCGCCCCAAACTGGTGCCGTTGAGCCACCGCAACGTCTGCGCGTCCGCGGACAACATCGCCGACACCTTGCTTCTGGATGCCGGCGATGTGTGCCTGAACGTCATGCCGCTCTTCCACATTCACGGGCTTATGGCGCCGCTGCTGGCCTCACTGGGCGCGGGCGGCGCGGTATTCGCGGCGCCCGGATTCGATGCCCTGCGCTTCTTCTCCTGGTTCGAAGAGGCCCGCCCCACCTGGTACAGCGCCGTACCCGCCATGCACCAGGCTATCCTGGGCCGTGCGCCGCGCAACCGCCGCGTCATCGACGCAGCCCGCCTGAGCTTCATCCGCTCCGCCTCTGCCCCGCTGCCGAGACAGGTGATCGCGGAACTCGAGGCAGCCTTTTCGGTTCCCGTCGTGGAAGCCTATGCGATGACCGAAGCCGCTCACCAGATGACCAGCAACCTGCTGCCGCCCGGGAAGCGCATTCCCGGTACCGTGGGCCGCGCCGCGGGGCCGAAAGTCGCGATCATGGAAGAAACAACGGATGCGTTGCTCGATGCCGGAGAAAGAGGTGAAGTCGTCATCCGTGGAGAGAACGTCTTTAAGGGCTACGAAAACAACCCGGATGCGAACGCCCGGGCCTTTGCGGCCGGCTGGTTCAGAACCGGCGACCAGGCCGTCATGGACAGCGACGGTTACGTGACCATTACCGGCAGGCTCAAGGAGATCATCAACCGGGGCGGCGAAAAGATTTCGCCCCTCGAAGTCGACGATGTCCTGATGGACCACCCCGCGGTCAGCCAGGCGGTTACGTTTGCCATGCCGCATCGTTCCCTCGGCGAAGAGGTCGCGGCGGCCGTCGTGCTGCGCGAGGGCGCCGAGTCCGGGCAGGATGAAATCCGCCGTTTCGCCGCGGCGCGCCTGGCGGCGTTCAAGGTGCCGCGCCGGGTGGTCGTGCTGGACGAGATTCCAAAGGGCGCCACCGGCAAGCTGCAGCGCATCGGGCTTGCCGAGAAGCTGGGGCTTGGCTGATGCGGATCTGCATCTACGGCGCGGGCGCCATCGGCGGCTATCTGGGCGTGCAGTTGGCCCAGGCCGGCCAGGACGTCACCCTGATCGCCCGCGGCGCGCACCTCGCGGCCATGCAGGCGCACGGCGTCAGGCTGCTGATCGACGGTGAGGAACGGGTCGCCCGGCCGCGCTGCGTCGAGGACCCGGCCGAGGCCGGCCCGCAGGATTACGTGATCGTCACGCTGAAGGCCCATTCCATTCCCGGCGCCGCGGCACGGATGCAACCGCTGCTGCATGACGACACCGCGGTGGTCACCGCGGCTAACGGCATACCCTGGTGGTACTTTTACCGGCTGGACGGCGCCTTCGAAAACCGCCGCATCGAAAGCGTCGACCCCGGCGGACGTATCTGGGAGGCGATCGGGCCGCAACGGGCCATCGGCTGCATCCTCTATCCCGCCACCGAGATCGTAGAACCGGGGGTTATCCGGCACATCGAAAGCAACCTGTTGACCCTCGGGGAGCCGGGCGGCCGGCTGACCGAGCGGACCGCCCGGCTCGCCGGGTCGCTAAGGGATGCCGGATTCCGGTGCCGGGTGAAAGCAAACCCCAGAGACGAAATCTGGCTGAAACTGCTGGGCAACCTGAGCTTCAACCCCATCAGCGCCCTCACCCATGCCACGCTGGACCGGATCGCCTTCGATCCCGGTACCGCGCAGGTGTGCACGCTGATGATGCAGGAAGCCTCGACAATCGCCGAGCGGCTGGGGGCCACCATCAGGGTGAGCATCGAACGGCGGATTGCCGCCGGCGGCGGCGTCGGCAAACACCGCACATCCATGCTGCAGGACCTCGATGCCGGCCGGCCCATGGAAATCGATGCCCTGGTCACGGCAGTACAGGAACTCGGCCGGCTGGTCGAGGTGCCAACACCGACCATCGACGTGGTTCTGGCCCTGATTCAGCAGCGCGGAGAGTCCGCCGGAACTTACAAGCAGTAGTTTCGGCCGAACCGAAAAGGCACTTGTGCGACCCTCAATCTTGGTCAGAGCCTATGGTAGGGGTAGAATACACCCTTAGATACACATCAACGGAAGACGGCAATGCGCACCAATATCGTCCTGGACGACGACCTGGTCGAACAGGCGTTTGCTCTCACGAACGTTCGCACCAAGCGCGAACTGGTCCACCTGGCGCTTAACGAACTGGTCCGCCAGCGGCGCAGGAAGAGCCTGTTCGACCTGGCCGGCAAGGTGAGCTTGCGCCCGGATTTCGACCACAAGGCAATGCGGCGCCTGCGTGACGATTCTCGTTGATACGTCCGTCTGGATCGACGTCTTTCGCGATGGAACGGGCAAGGCCGCGGATCGGTTGCTGTCAATTGTGGGAGAAGACGACCTCGCGCTCACCCGGTTCAGCCAGATGGAGTTGCTGCAGGGTGCCGCCGACGAACAGGAATGGGCAACATTGGCCGAGTACCTCGACGGGCAGGACTACCTGGAGGTCGCCGGTACCACATGGCGCGACGCAGCGCGCATCTACTACGAGTTACGGCGACGCGGCCGAACGGTCCGCAGCGCCATCGACTGTTGCATCGCACAGATCGCCATGGAGCACCAGGCCTTGCTGCTGCACAACGACCGTGATTTCGAAACGATCGCGGAGATACGCCCTCTTGCAGCACAACGAGTCGCCACTCTTCCGGCACCCCGGCCAAGTGGCGGCCCAGGTTGAATCGGTTGCCGGCAGCCGGCCGCACATCCACGAACGCGGCGCGAACTGGCGGCCTGACCACCTTCAACTGTAGATTCTGTCGGCGAACCAAAATTAGTCTGACACGACCGAAGCTAGAGAGCGGAGTGGAGAATTTGTTCCAGGCGAGCTACCGGGTCAGCTTTTCCAGGCGCTTGAGCTGCTTGTTCGATACGCCCAGCACGCCCATTGCATCGCGCAGGCGCGCGCGCGTCCGTTCCCGCCCCAGCAGTACCATCGAGTCGAACAGGGGAAGCGCCACCGGCCGCCCGCTGATCGCCACGAACAGCGGAAACAGGAAGTCGCCCATCTTGAGTTCCATGCGCTGCGCATTGGTACGGCAGGCCTCGTGCAAGTCGTCCCGGTCCCAGGGCCGCAGACCGTCGACGTCTTTCAATACCCGGAACAGTATCTCCACCAACGCCGCCCGGTCGAGACGCTTGTGCTCGAAGTCGCCGGCAGCAAGGGGTTTCCGGTCGCCCAGCAGGTAATCCCCCTGCGGCGCGATGTCGGAGAATCGCTCCGTTCGCTTCTGCAGCAGGGGCGCCAGCGCGTGCAGGCGGTCGTCGCCGCCGGCCCATGCCTTGAACCGGTCGACGAATTCGCCGGGGCCCATTTCGCGCAGGTATTGGCCGTTCACCCAGTTCAGCTTTTCGATGTCGAACACCGGGCCGCCGGGAACGATCCGGTCGGCATCGAATGCCTCGAGGAACTCCTCCCTGCTGAATATTTCCCGCTCGTCGGGCATCGACCAGCCCATTCTGGCCAGGTAGTTGATCAGCGCCTCGGGCAGATAACCCTGGTCGCGGTAGTACTCGATGCCCGTGGGATTCCGGCGTTTCGAGAGTTTGCTGCGGTCGGCGTTGCGCAACAGCGGCAGGTGGATCATCGCCGGCATCTCCCACCCGAAATAGTCGAACAGGAGCCGGTGCTTGGGCACCGAGGAAATCCACTCCTCGCCCCGCATGATGTGCGTGATGCCCATGAGGTGATCGTCGACGACCACCGCGAGGTGGTAGGTGGGGTAACCGTCCGTCTTCAGCAGCACCTGCATGTCGACCTGGGCGAACGGGATCTCCACCTCGCCACGCAATTCGTCCCGAAAACGGCAGGATCCTTCGGTCGGAACGCGCATTCTCACCACGTGCGCATCGCCGCGCCCGAGGCGCTCTTCGACCCGCCCCGCGGGCAGGCCGAGGCAGTGGCCGTCGTAGCCGGGATTCTCCCCGCTTGCCCGCCGTGCCGCGCGCACTTCCGCGAGCCGCTCCGGGCTGCAGAAGCAATGAAACGCATGCCCCGCCGTCAGCAGCCGGTCGATGTGCTGCCGGTATACATCGAGCCGCTCGCTTTGCCGGTAGGGGCCGAACGGGCCGCCCGTATCGGGGCCTTCGTCCCAATCGATGCCCAGCCAGCGCAGAGCTTCGAGAATGGCGCGTTCGGCCTGCGGCGTGCTGCGCGCGACATCGGTGTCTTCGATGCGAACGATGAACTGCCCGCCCCGACTCTTCGCCAGGGCCCAGTTGAACAGCGCCACATAGGCGGTGCCGAGATGCGGGTCACCCGTGGGGGAAGGAGCGATGCGGGTACGGACGGCCATGGGCTGCGAATTATAGATTGGCGCAGGTCACGCCGTCAGGCGCTGCCCGAGGCGTGGCGTGCAGAGGGCCGCCGGGGTTGGGTCAGGCCAGGATGGCCGGCTGTACCAGGGGTTGCTCCCGGGAGCGGCGGCCGTCGGCGCTGTCGATGACTTCCCAGGCGTCCTCGCAGCGCATCAGGGCGCGCACCAGCTTGTTGTTGAGTTCATGGCCGGATTTGCGGCCCTCGAACTCGCCGAGTATCGGCCGGCCGAGCAGGTACAGGTCGCCCATGGCGTCGAGCAGCTTGTGCTTGACGAACTCGTCGCGGTAGCGCAGCCCTTCCTCGTTGAGAATGCTGAAGTCATCGATACCAACGGCGTTCTGCAGGCTGGAGCCCAGGCACTTGTTGATGGCCCGTGCCTTGCCCAGGTCGCTCACCAGCCCGAAAGACCGGGCACGGCTGACCTCGTCGACGTAGGAAACCCTCGAGAAGTCGAGCTGGATGCTCTTGGGATGGCGATTGAAGACGGGGTGGTCGGCGACAAACGTATAAGACCCGCGGAACCCTCCGTGGGGTTTGAGGGCAGCTTCGCCATCGCCCTGCGTTACGCGAATCGTGCGCTTGATCCTGATGAACTCCCGCACGGCATCCTGCTCCATGACGCCGACCGCGTTGATCAGGTCGACAAAGGGCGAGGCGCTGCCGTCCATGATGGGAACTTCCTCGCCGTTGAGTTCGACGATGAGGTTGTCGATGTTCAGGCCCCACAGCGCAGACAGCAGATGTTCGACGGTGGCCACCTGCACGCCGTTCTCGGCGATGCTGGTGGAGAGGGTCGTATCGCAGACGTTCTGCGCCAGCGCGCGAACGCCGACCGGGCGATGATAGTCCGTGCGCACAAACAGGATACCCGTGTTCTCCGCGGCAGGACGCAAGGTCATGCGGACCTTGTTACCGGAATGTACGCCAACACCGATTGCGTACACCGGTTGCTTGATCGTGTGCTGCCTGTGCATGTGAATACGTCGCCTCAGCGATGCAAGCGGCCACTATACAGGGGGCGCCCACAAATATGAAGAAAAAATGGAGAGAGCCGCGGTGCCGAAATCGAACCTGTAAATCCCGTTCCGGCAGTCACGAATTCTTGTTGTTTCAATCGACTCCGTCCGGAAGGCTAACGGGGCGACACCCCCGCCCGAAGAGTAAGTAGTGAACGGGTGCGAGCCTGGCTCATATCAAAACCCTATCCGCGCGCAAAAGGTGCGGTACCGCGGTAATGCCCGGAGATTGTATATTGGTATGGGGTCATTGGCGACTGCAATATACCGTGCACATGCCCGCAAATCGGCGATTTACCGCGACATCCTGCTGATGCTGGGGCGACTTTTGGCAAAAATTCAGGCTCCCGACGACAATGCGGGGCCGCAACCGTCCGTGGAGCTTGCGGCCGCCGTGCTGCTGTTCGAGGTCGCCTGGGCAGACCACCGGATATCCGACATCGAACTGGCAACCGTCCGCCGCACCCTGGTCCACGAATTCGGCATCGACGAGACAACGGTCGATACCCTGGTCGCCGAGTCGCGGTCACAGCACGAAGACAGCGTCGGAATGCACCGGTTCACCCGCGCCCTGGTCGAGGCCTGGACAGCGGAACAGCGCTTGCAACTGGTGGTTCAACTCTGGCGCCTGGCGCTGTGCGATGCAGGGCTGGACAAGTACGAGGATGCAGCCATCCGCAAGATCGCGGAACTGCTGTACGTCAGCCACGCCGACTTCATCACCGCGAAGCGCCAGGCGAAGCGGCTGGCGGCGGACAGTCGGGGCAATTCGATGAACTGAGCCCGGGGCTCAGGGCCGGCGAAAGGCGGTCAATGAGCGCGAACTCCCAGCAGTACCTCGGCGTCGCGCAGGCGCGCCAGCGTCTCGCTGCCTTCCCGCCGCAGCCGCTCCCCGTCGATTCCCGGAAATTCGGACGCCAGTGCCGCCAGGGCCTCGTTTCCGGAAATCCCCGGTTCCAGGACCTCGACGAGTCGATGGGTCAGCGCATTCGACTGCACGAAATGGACGCTGTCGTCGCGCCGACGGCAGGCAATCAGCCAGGCGGGGGCTCCCGGTTCAGAATCCGGCATTTGTTCCGCTTCGATTTCGTGCACGCGGTAACGGTAGCAGAGCGGCCTTGCCAGGGGAGAAACCACCACCCGCCCCTCGAGCAGGTCGCCTTGCGGGTCGATGCCCGCCTCCGGGAGCTCTTGCGCGGCACTGCTGAGCGACCTTCGTACCCACTCAAAGTGGCAGAGTTCCAGAAGCCAGCCGGGCACATCCAGCGACGGGTCGGCGTCGAGGAACGTCATGAATTCCTGGCTGATGTCCATGAAGTACGGCGTTTCGCTGGCGTGCCGGTGGATGAAGCCCTGAACCAGTTTTTCCCAGCGCTCGGATGCGAGCACCGACTTTGCGGTCGGAAACCCGTTCGAGAGAAAGGACGCAATGTTGCGGTGAAACAGGCCCACATACACCTGCATGCGGCGGGGCTCGACATCCCCGGGCGGCGGGTTCAGTTCCGGATTGCGGATGTGGGCCGCGAACTGCCGCTGCACCTCGAGGAAGCCCGGCGAATCAGGTTGCGGCATCGGCGACTCGCTTCGCAACTGCCGTCTGCAGGGATCGTATCCGATCGACCTCACCGAGCAGTTCGTTGAACGGAGGGAAGTTGAAATCCCGTTCGAGCAGCACCGGCATCGTCCCGTAACGGTCGAATGCCGCGCCGAGCAGCTCCCAGACCGGTTCGATGACCGCCGCACCGTGGGTGTCGATGCACAGGTCCGGCGCCCGTTCGTAGTGTCCGGCAATGTGAATGTACTGGGCGCGCGCCGCATCGATGCCTGCAAGGTACTCGTTCGGGTCGTATCCGAAGTTGATGCTGTTCACATGGATGTTGTTGACATCCAGCAGCAGGTCGCAGTCGGCTTCAGCGAGTACGCCGTTGACGAACTCCAGTTCGGAGAGTTCACGGCCGGGTGCCGCGTAGTAGGAGATGTTCTCGATGCCGATGCGGCGTTCGAGCAGGTCCTGCACCTGGCGAATGCGGCCGGCGACGTATTCCACCGCCTCGCCCGTAAACGGAATGGGCATGAGGTCGTAAAGGTGACCCTGCTCGTCGCTGCAATAGCTCAGGTGCTCGTTGTAGGCGAGCACCTCGAAATGATCGAGAAAGGCCTTTACCTGCCTGAGAAAGGCCGTATCAAGCGCTGCCGGACTGCCGAGCGACAGCGACAGCCCGTGGCAGACCAGGGGGAACCTGTCGGCAAGCCGGCGGAACTGGCGGCCGAGCCGGCCGCCGATTCCGATCCAGTTCTCCGGCGCGAGTTCGAGGAAGTCGACAGCGTCCCCGTCCATGGCAAGGAGGTCGGGCAACAGCGTTCGCCGCAGCCCCAACCCCGCCCCTTGAACGGGAAACGACATGGCGCCGGGCTACCCCCTATTCCAGGATCAGGTTGTCAAACCAGTCGAGCGCGCACCCGTTCGCCGTTATCTCGTCGGGGTGCGGCATCGCCCCGGTTGCTCTCGGGTGTCAGGCGTCGTCGGACTCGTCGCCTTCGCCGCACTTGCCTTCGCCGCAACTGCCTTCGGCTTCATCTTTTTCACCGCAGCTGCCTTCTTCGCCGCAGCTACCTTCTTCGCCACAGCTACCTTCGGCCTTGTCTTTGCCTTCGCCGCAGCTGCCTTCTTCTTCGCCGCAGCTGCCGTCCTCGCCATGAGCGTCTACAAGACGGTCATAGCCGCGGTCGAGTTCCTCGGCTGCAAACAGCGCGCTGTCGGAGTCGGCCAGGGACGCCGTGGCCAGCGCCGCCGCAAAGACGGCTCCGACGGCAACCGCGATCGGCTTGGTCTTTCGTTCGAGCATTTTTCTGAATCTCCGGTTGGGGCCTTGAGGGGCCTTCATCTAAGTTGGACACGCCGGGTTCTTCGGCGTTCCGTGAAATAGGACTGTCCAGCACCTACCCGCCGAAGTATACCCAACTCAAGGGGGTACGCTAGCGCAGGCTCCTGGCGCGGCCTCTTCGGCATTCCACCGGTTCAGACGAGCGTGCCGCCGAGCCCGTCAAGGGCGAAGGCAACCCGCTCGTTCACGGTCGGCGCAAAGGCTTCCCGGTCGAGAACCGCCTGCAGGCGGCTGTCCAGCCCGCTGCCGTTGGCGATCTGGATGGCCAGACCCGGACGGGCGTTCATCTCCAGCAGCAGGGGCCCGGCATGCGCATCGATGACGATGTCGCAACCCAGATAGCCCAGGTTGGTTACGTCGAAACAGCGGCTTGCCAGGCGCAACAGGTCTGCCCAGTCGGGAATGCGGATATCGTCCAGGCGCGCGCCGTTGTCCGGGTGACGGGTGATGGCCCGGTCATGCTGAACCGCGCCCACGCTCGTGCCGGTGCGGATATCGAGACCGACGCCGATGGCGCCCTGGTGCAGGTTTGCCTTGCCGTCGGAAGCGTGGGTACCCAGACGCAGCATCGCCATCACGGGGTAACCCTGAAAGACGATGACCCGAATGTCCGGAACGCCGTCGACGCTCATGGTGGCGAACATCTCGTGTGTTTTCGCCAGCGACTCGACGATGGCCGAATCGGTGCGGCCACCCAGCGAGTAAAGGCCGCTGATGATGTTGGTGAGCAGCCGCTTGATCTGCTGAATGTTCACCCGGTCGCCGTTGCTCTTGACGAAGCGCTCCCGGTCCCGGCCGGTGATTACCAGGATGCCCCGGCCACCGCTGCCCTGGGCGGGCTTGATGACGAACTCGTCGAGTTCGTTCAGTCGCCGTGGCACCGCCTCGACCTCGAACTGGTGGGAAAGATCGAGTATCAGGTCTGGCATGGGAATGCCGGCCTTTGCGGCGAGCCGCTTGGTCAGCAGCTTGTTGTCGACCAGCGGATAGGCGCTGCGCTGGTTGTGGCGGGCCACGAACTCGAGATTGCGCCGGTTCATGCCCACCACGCCCCGTTCGCGCAGTTCCGACGGTGCGACGAGCCAGTTCATGAACCGCGTCTCGCCAGCGGCAGGAAACGATGCAGTTCAAACAGGCGGTACCCGGTGTAGCGGCCGAGCATCAGTATCGCGGCCAGCACGCACAGGTGCAGTTCAGGAAAGTTGAAAGCAAGGTGACGGACCAGCGGCAGGCTCATCACGAGGTAGGCGCACACCGCCACCAGCAGGCTGCCGGCGCCCTGGATCATGGCTTCGCCCGCACCCTCCTCTTCCCAGAGAATCGACATCCGCTCTACCGTCCAGGCCAGTATCACCATGGGGAAGAAGGTAATCGCAAGCCCGCTGATCAGGCCGAGGCGATAGCTCACCACCGCCAGCATCATGACCAGCGCGATCACCACCACCACAAGCGTGGCGATGCGGGCAACCAGCAGCAGGTTCAGGGCCGAAAGGTAGGACCTCAGCAGCAGGGCGGCGCCCACCACCAGCACCAGGCCGACCAGGCCGGCCAGCAACTCCGTCTGCAGCAACGCGAGCGCGATGAGTACCGGCATGAAAGTGCCCGATGTCCGCATGCCCACGAGCAGCCGCATGATGACCACCACCAGTGCGCCTACCGGCAGGGTCATGATGAGCTTGAACATGCCCTGTTCCGCGATGGGCAGGTTGTGCAGGGACACGTCGAAGGGGCTGTCTCGCAGCCTGGAAAGGCCCAGGGCAGTCCGCACCTGGCTGGTCATCGAGAAGGTGACCTGGCTGCGGGTTCCCCCAACGACGTCGAACACCGACGGCGTACCGGTCTGCCACAGCAGCAGTTCGCCCGTTTCGTCGACCCGCCCGCGCCGCGGGTCATAGAGCAGCCACGCATTTTCATGCCAGACCTGCACGTAGTTTCGCAACCGCTGATGGCGGCGGCCGTCCTCGAGGCGCAACGCCTTCACCGTTCTGGCAGCGATGCCGGCGCGGTTCAGCAGGGCACTGATGAGCGGCGCCGCGGCATGACCCTGCCGCAGCAGGCTCAGGTTCTGGCTCAACGGCCGGGTATTCGCCGCCTGCACCAACTGGTCTGCGAGTGACTTGGCGCTGGTGGACTTGGGCAGCAGGTCATTGAGCACCTCGGAAGCGGCGGTGGCGTAGGGCCCGTCGAAGTGTGCTTCGCGCAGGCTGCCCGGCGGCTCTGGCGTTATCCGGTGCTGCGGATCCTCGACCAGGTCCATCTGGTAGAAGAGGGTCTGTTGCCCGATGGCAGATCGCTTGGTCCAGTGCGCCCTGCGCTGGGGCCCGGCCCGGTCAATCGTGAGGCCGAACCCCGGGGAGGCGCCCGACTCGGACTGGTACAGCACGAGAAAGCCGTCCTGTTCCGGCGGCAGGGTCAGCAGCACCTCGGCGGGTTCCCCTGTGGCGAGAAACTCGATGCGGGCCTCGATCTGCCAGACGGTGCGATCTTCGTCCGGCAACAGGGGAACGCCGGTGTCCGCATGGCGATAAACCGCGACGCCGATGCCCGCGGCGGTGAGCAGTGCCGCGGCCAGCACGTAGGACCAGCGTTCCATGGGGTACCGTCACCCTTCCATGTCGGGCAATGGTTGTACGAACTCCTGGGCCACGTCCACCACGATCAGGTCCATGAGCAGGCTGCGTCCGAGAATGACCGCATGCTTGAGGTGGGTGCGGTTCGACAGATTGAATTCGAAATTGCCCAGGATCTGCCCCAACTGCACGCGCAACTGAACGACCGGGCGGCGGGCGCCGACGGCGTCCGACTGCTGGAATACCCGCACAAAACGGCTCACCCGCCGCTCCAGGGTGTAGGTCTCGTCCCCCGTCTGAAGATCGAACCGTACCCAGTCTTCGCCGTCGCGCTCGAGGAACACCATGTTGGTGGCGCTCAGCGAATTGGAGTCGGCCCCGGTATCGATGCGCGCGTTGATGGTGATTCCCGGGGGGGTAATGCGGATTCGCTCCAGCGACCCCACCACCATTTTTTCGGTGCTTGTTTCCGTCACCACTTCCTCGGGCGCTTCGCAGGTGGCGCCTGCCGGTTCCGCCGGCGGCAGGTCTGGAAATTCGCAGATTGGCGGCGGCAGTTCGATGGGCCTGGCCAGTTGCTGCTCGATGCTGTCGAGCCGGGTTTCGACCGACCGTTCGAATTGCCGCACCCGGTCGGAAACCCCGTTCATGGAACTGTCGACCTCATCCAGGTCCGCGGCGAGATCACGCACGTCACCGTGCAAGTCCCGCAGCGTCTGCTGCTGGTCTTCCAATACGGCACACCCGCCCATTGCGGCCGCCGCCAGGATGATCGCCAAGCGTTTCAAGCCAGATCCGCTCCCCGTTCGATGCCGGGCATTGTATCCACCATCCAGATGAACAGGTACCGCTGCCCCTGCTACTTGGAAAGGGCGTTCATCCCCTCCTCCAGACCGCGAACGGTCAGGGGATACATGAATCCGTTGAGGAGTTTTCGCGTCAGCCCCACCGACGACGAATACTCCCAGGTCTCCTGGGGCGTGGGATTGATCCAGACAATCCGGTCATAAAGCTCCGTGAACCGGTTTATCCACACCGCCCCGGGCTCTTCGTTCCAGTGCTCGACGCTGCCGCCGGCATGGGTGATCTCGTAGGGCGCCATGGTGGCATCGCCCACGAACACGACCTTGTAGTCGTGGGCGTACTTGTTGAGGATTTCCCAGGTGGGAATGCGTTCGGTCATGCGCCGGCGGTTGTCCTTCCACACGGACTCGTAGATGAAGTTGTGGAAGTAGTAGCTTTCCATGTGCTTGAACTCGGTGCGCGTGGCGGAGAACAGCTCTTCGCTCACCTTCACATGGGCATCCATCGAACCGCCGATGTCCAGGAACAGCAGCACCTTCACGGTGTTCTTGCGCTCGGGGCGCATCTTGATGTCGAGCAGGCCGCCGTTGTGCGCCGTAGAGCGGATGGTGCCGCCCATGTCCAGTTCTTCTTCCTTGCCGGTGCGGGCGAATTTTCTCAGGCGGCGCAGTGCCAGCTTGATGTTGCGCGTTCCGAGTTCCACCGAATCGTCCAGGTTCCTGTACTGGCGCTGGTCCCACACCTTGCGGGCTTTCTTCTTCTTGCCCTTGCCGAGGCCGCCGGGGCCGCTCTTGCCCGGGCGGTTCGGATCGTCGCCCTCCTCGCCTTCCTCGCCCTGGCGGGCCTGTTCGGCCGCTGCCTTTTCGGCCTCTTCCCTGGCTTCCCGGAAGGCTTCGATGAGTTTCTCGAGCCCGCCCAGCGAGTCGATTTTCTTCAGTTCTTCCGGTGTCAGCGATTTCTCGAATTCCCGGCGCAGCCACTCGTCGGGGATGAGCGATTCGAGCATGCCGTGCAGGTCTTCGAGCCCCTTGAAATAGGCGCCGAAAGCCCGGTCAAACTTGTCGTAGTTCTTTTCGTCCTTGACCAGGCAGGTTCGCGTGAGGAGGTAGAAATCGTCCATGTTGGAATAGACGATGCGGTGCTTGAGGGCGGCGATGAGGTCCATGAGTTCCCGGATGGTGACGGGAACCTTGTATTTGCGGAGGGTTAAAAAGAGGTTGATTAGCATGGCTCAAATGCCGCGTTGAAACTGCTTGCTGTTTGTTTCGAACTTTCCTGTTGGGAGGTTTCTGCAATTGCCGACAACCGGCCCGGCAACAAGTTGCCGGGCGTGATTGCCTCGCGGTGCGATGCACCGCGTTGAAAACTGCGCGCCTTCGGTTACGACCTTTTCTGTCACCAGGTTTTGCCAATGATTGACACCCGGCCCGGCAACAAGTTGCCGGGCGTGACTGCCTCGCGGTGCGGTGCACCGCGTTGAAAACTGCGTTTTCAAGCGGCAATCACCCTCTTGAATCCCGCCTGTTCATGAAGGCGAGGCGCTCGAGGAGGTGCACGTCCTGCTCGTTCTTGACCAGGGCG
>JAPOON010000868.1 GCA_026713405.1 Gammaproteobacteria bacterium | reverse complement strand
TCCCCGATGTAGTCCGTCCAGTTGTAAACGTTGAGAGCGGGCTCTTCGTCCGCCGCGCCGATTGGCGACACCGCGACGAGCACAACCGTCAGCAGGGCCGGCAAGACGGTTCCGGGCCAGCGTTCGGCTCGGCCCGAAAGTCTTGCTGCCGGTTGCGGCTGAAGCGGCTCGTTCAAGCTTCCAGCCTCCTGACGCGTTCCACCCATTGAAGTTCCTATCGTAGCAGTTTTCGCCCCGCCGACCGGCGCGCTAGCAGCCCGTGGCAAAAGTCTGCGATACGACTCCGCCCGATTGCCGAGTTGACCGGATGCGGCGAGAATGGGCGGCCTTGAAACTGCACCACCAAAAGGCCGGCGGCTCCACTCGGGCGCCGGGTACCGCGGGGAGGCCATGACTTACGATCTGCCGGGCGATTGCAGCCGGGCTCTGCTTGCACGGGGCATGCCCCACCTGCGCGACGGGCTCCGGTACGGGGCCGAGAGCGCCAAGTCCGCCGCGAAGGGCTATGCGCCCCCGGCCCAGTTCATCGTCGGCCGTGCCGAAGGCGACTACGTCTGGGACCTGGACGGCAACCGCTATATCGACTTCCAGAACGGCTGGGCCAGCAACCCCCTCGGCAACTGTCATCCCGAGATCATCGAAGCGGTGCACGAAGCCCACCTCCGCTACGGCTTTCAGTGGGAGCACCCGCTGCGCATACCGCTGGCCGAGAAGCTTGCGGAACTGATGCCGGCCCGGGCGCTGCCGCGCTTCAGCTTCGAGGTCTCCGGAACCGAAGCGGCCGAGTCGGCGGTGCACCTGGCGCTGTGTCACACCCGGCGCCGGTACATCATCACCTTCACCTCCTCCTTTCACGGCGAAGGCCTGGGCACCAAGATGGTCAGCGCCTACGGCAGCGAGAACAATCTCTACATGGAAGCCTGGGCGGGGGGCGTGCTGAAAGCGCCCTTCCCCCATTCGGAGCACATCCCGGCCGGCATGAGCGAAGAGCAGTACGTGGAGTACTGCCTCTGGTACATCGACACGCACCTGCCGGAATACGTGGTGCCGGAGGAAAACATCGCGGCCGTGATGATCGAGCCCGGGCTTGCCGAAGGCGGCAACTGGATTCCGACCCCGGCGTTCATGCAGGGCATCCGGCGCATCTGCGACAGCCACGGCTGGCTGATGATCGCCGACGAGGTGCTCACCGGCCTCGGCCGCACAGGCCGCATGTGGTCGGTGGAACACTACGATGTGGTGCCCGATATCCTGGTGGCGGGCAAGAACCTGTCCGGCGGCATCGAAGCCTGTGCCGGGGTGGCCGCCAGGGATGTCATTCTGGGCGACAACCCCAGGGCGAGCGCCGGCAGCACCTTTGCCGGAACGCCGGCTGGGTGCGCCGCCGCGCTGAAAACGCTGGAAATCTACGAACGCGACAACGTAGTGGCGAGTGCGGAGCGGCTGGGACGGGCCGCGGCCGAACGCATGGCCGACTGGGAGTCGCGCTACGCCGTCGTCGGCCAGGTGCGCGCCCTCGGTCTCCTGATCGGCGTCTCTTTCAATGCGCCCGAGGGAGAAGAGGACGAACATGTCGGGCGCTCGGTTCGTGACGAGATGCTCAAGCGCGGTGTATGGGCGATCTGCGAAAACGAACGGCAGGTCAGGCTGTACCCGGCCCTGAACATGGACGGGGAGGTGCTGTTGCGCGGGCTCGACATCATGGAGGAAGCCATCGAGGCCGTCGAGCGAGGGGGCGTGACCGTGGGCGACTATCCGCCCCTGCCGAGCGGCAACGTCGGCTTTTAAAACGGGGAGTGGAAGCGGGCAACCATCCGATGCCGGAATGAAGAAATACGACGCCATCGTCATCGGCGCCGGCCACAACGGCCTGTGCAATGCCGCCTACCTGGCAAAGGCCGGGCTGGACGTGCTGGTGCTGGAGCGCAATCCGCACATCGGCGGCGCCAGCGTCAGCAGCGAACTCTATCCGGGCTGGACGTACACCAACTGCTCCTATGTCTGTTCGCTGCTGCGGCCGGAGATTTCGCGCGACCTGGAGCTTGCGCGGCACGGCCTGCAGGTGGTGCCCTATCACGGGGGAGTGACCTTTACCCGGGATGGCGATTATTTCGGCAACTACCCGGATGCGGAGCGCGTCTACCGTGAGATCGCCCGGCACTCGCTGCGCGACGCCGATGCCCACGACCGCTTCGAGGTCGACGTCATGAAGCAGACGCGCCTCATCCGCAAGTTCCTCATGGCGACGCCGCCGGATCCCACCTCCCTCAAGCCGCGCGACCTGCGCGGGCTCCTCGAATTCGCCGCCGCCTTTACCGAGATGGGGGAAGAGGGGCTGCTCGACACCATCCGCTTCTGGACCATGAGCATCGGCGACTTTCTCGACGAGTACTTCGAAACGGACGTCATCAAGGCGCACCTGTCCGGCTCGGGGATCATCGGCACGGCGCTGGGGGTCTATTCGCCCGGCACGGCCTACGTGCTGCTGCACCACTACATGGGCGAGGTGGACGGCAGTATCGGCGCCTGGGGGTTCGCCCGCGGCGGCATGGGCTCGGTAGCCGATGCGCTGGCCGCGAGCCTGGCCTCGTTCGGCGGCGAGATCGTCTGCGATGCGGACGTGCACCGCGTCCTTGTCGAGAAAGGCCGTGTTCGTGGCGTGGCGCTGGCGAACGGGCGGGAATACCGGGCGAACATCGTCGTCTCAAACCTCGACCCCAAGCGCACGTTTCTCGAGTGTTTCGACTCCGGCGACCTGCCTGCGCAAGTCGTGCACCGGGCGCGCAACTTCAAGATTCGCGGATCCTCCGGCAAGCTCAACATCGCCCTGGACGGCCTGCCGGTGTTCAACGGAATCTCGCCGGAAAGCCCGCTGATGCGCAACGACATGCACTGCATCGACTCGCTGGAACGCATGGAGCGGGCCTACGACGACTGGAAGGCGGGCACCTGGTCGCAGGACCCCTATATCGACATGCTGATCCCCACCACCGTGGACCCTTCCATGGCGCCGCCCGGCAAGCACATGATGACGATCTTCGTGCAGTACTGCCCGCCGACGCTGGCGAGTGGCCCCTGGACCCCGGAGGCGCGCGATGCGTTCGGCCGCACCGTGATCGACCAGGTCGCTGAGCACAGCCCGAATTTCAAGGACCTGATCCTGGATTGCGAAGTACGCACCCCCCATGAACTTGAAGAGGAGGTGGGTCTCACCGAGGGCAACATCTTTCACGGCGAGTTGACCTTCGATCAGTTGCTGTTCAACCGGCCGTTCCCGGGTTGCGCCCAGTACCGGGGGCCGCTGCCGGGCTTCTACCTCTGCGGGTCCGGCACGCACCCGGGCGGTGGCGTCATGGCGGCGCCCGGCGCCAACGCCGCGCGGGAAATACTCATGGACCTGAAGCGCCCCGACGTCACCCCCGCGAGCTATCCCGATGACTGATGCCGCCTTTGATGTCGTGGTGATCGGCGCCGGCCACAACGGGCTTGCGTGCGCGGCATACCTGGCCAGGAGCGGCCGCAAGGTGCTGGTGCTGGAAGCAGCCGATCGTCCCGGCGGCCTGGCGGCGACGCGCGAATTCGCCGATGGCTTCCGGGTGTCCGCGGCCGCCCACCTGCTGACCATGCTCGACGCGGGAGTTGGCCGGGATCTCGGGCTCGAGCGGCACGGGCTCGAATTTGCCGCCCGCAACCTGAAAACGGTAGCCCTTGCAGACAACGGCGAGCGCGTTGTCTTCGAAGACGGCGCAGTTTCCGGAGTTTCCGCAACCGACGAGAAAGCCTTCTCCGAATTCCGGCGGCAGAACCGGCGATTCGCCAGAGTGCTGGCCGGGTTCTGTTCGCGCCCCTTGCCGAGGCTGGTTGACCGGAGCCGCAGCGATACCCTGGCATTGGCGAAACTCGCCTGGGATGTGCGCACCCTGGGCAAGGCGGACATGCGGGATCTGCTGCGGGTCGGGGCAATCAACATCTACGATGTCGCAGAGGAGAAATTCGAGAGCGCCCTGCTGAAGGCCGCCGTCAGCATGGATGCGGTGCTGGGCTCGCACATGGGCCCGCGCTCGCCCAATACCGTCTACAGCTACCTGCACCGGCACATGAATGACGGTGCCGGCGCCAATGGCCCGTCCGTCGTCAAGGGGGGCATGGGCGCGCTGGGCGACGCATTCGCGGCCGCCGCGGAGGCAGCCGGCGCGGAGATCCGCTACGGCAACCGGGTCGTGCGCATCGATCTTGCAGAGCCGGTTGCGAACGAAGCCTGCCGGGCGGCCGGCGTCACGCTGGCGGACGGAACAAGGGTCGAGGCGGGCATGGTGGTATCCAATGCCGACCTGAAGACCACTTTCAGGCTGGTGGGCCCGCTGCACCTCGATGCCGGCTTCGTGCGCCGGGTCCACAACTTTCGGGCCCGCGGCGTTACCGCCAAGCTGCACCTGGCGCTCGATGCCCTGCCGGATTTCCGAGGCGCCGATGGCGGGGATGCGGGCGCCCGCCTGCTGCTGGCAGCGTCCATGGACGATGTCGAGTCGGCTTTCGACCATGCCAAGTACGGCCGTTACTCACCGGCGCCGGTCATGGAAATCTCGATCCCCACGGTTCACGACCAGACCCTGGCGCCGGATGGAAAACATGTGCTTTCCGCCCTGGTTCAATACGCGCCCTACAATCTGAAGGAGGGTTGGGAAACAGGCCGCGATGCGTTCAAGGCCATCTGCCTCGAACGCCTGGAGGTCTTTGCGCCGGGTATCGGCGAGTCGGTCCGCGCGGCGGAATTGCTGGCGCCGACCGACCTGGAGGCGCAATTCGGCGTTCGCGGTGGCCATTGGCACCATGGCGAGATCGCGCTGGACCAGGCGCTGTTCACCCGCCCGGTGCCCGGCGCCAACCGCTATGCCACACCGGTACCGGGGCTGGTGCTGTGCGGCGCAAGCAGCCATCCGGGTGGCGGCATCCTGGGTTTGGCCGGGCGCAACGCCGCCCGGGCGGTCCTGGCAGGGGAGGGCTCCGGATGAAGCCGCACAGCGAAGTCAGGCTGCTGGAGACACCGTTCGGTTCGCGGGTCAGGGATGCCTGCGAGCTCCACCAGTGGGAAGACTGGAAGGGGTATCTCTCCGCAGCAGCCTACGACGATGTGGAACTGGAGTACTTCGCGGTCCGTAACGCCACCGGTGTCTTCGATCTCTCGCCGATGACCAAGTACCGCATCGCGGGCCCCGACGCGCAGGCGTTCCTGAACCGGGTGATGACCCGCAACGTCGCCAGGCTCGCGCCGGGCCGGGTCGGCTATACGGTTTGGTGCAATGACGCGGGCATGGTCCTGGACGACGGCACCCTGTTCCACCTCGCGGACGGCGAGTATCGCCTGTGCGCCCAGGAACGGTGCCTGGACTGGCTGCAATGGTCGGCCCTGGGGCTGAACGTGGCGATCACCGACGAAACGGCGGACGTTGCGGCACTGGCCGTGCAGGGGCCGACTTCGTGTGCAACCTTGAGGGCGATGGGGCTCGACGGCCTGCAGCGCCTCAAGCCCTTCGGCCTCGCCCGCTTTCCGTTCGATGGCGGCGAACTGCTGGTTTCCCGCACCGGGTTCACCGGCGACCTCGGCTATGAACTCTGGGTGGCGCCGGACCATGCGGAAACTCTTTGGGACGCCCTGTTCGACGCCGGCCGCAACCACCTGATCCGACCCATGGGAACCGCTGCGCTGGAGCTGGCCCGTATCGAGGCCGGGTTCATTCAGGCGGGCGTGGATTTCGTGCCCGCCGAGCAGGTCCTCCGCCACGGGCGCGGACGCTCGCCCTTCGAACTGGGCCTGGGCTGGCTGGTCGACTTCGGCAAGGGGCACTTCACCGGCCGCAACGCCTTGCTGCGGGAAAAGGAACAGGGCTCCCGATTCCGCTTCGTGCGCCTGGACGTGGAGGGCAACAAGCCCGCCGAGGATTCGTTCATCCTCGACAAGTCGGCCAACGTCGTCGGCCACGTGACTTCCTCGGCCTGGTGCCCTTCGGCCAAGCGCAACCTGGCGCTGGCCTCCCTCGAGATGCCCTGGGGACGCCCGGACGATCCACTGTTCGCGGAGATCTACTACAGCCGGGAACAGCGCTGGACCCGGCTTGAAACCCGCTGCACGGTCATGGACGGCCCGGCCTGGGATCCCCCGCGCCGACGGCAGACGCCCCCGGCGAACTTCTGACCAGCGATACAATAGGGAAAGGAAGAGCTACCGGAATCGAGACGGCATCGTGACGCTGATCGCTACCGAAACAAACGACTCGCCGGCCCGCTTGAGCGAGATGGCAGCGGCGCAGCGCGGGCGGCCGGGATTCGCCATTGACGCCTACTTCTACCGCTCCCAGGTGGTCTACAGGACCGAACTCGACGAGATTCTCTACAGGAGTTGGCTCTACGCCGGCCATGTGAGCCAGGTGGCGAATCCGGGCGATTACTTCACCTACGAACTGGGGGAAGATTCCATGGTCGTGGTGCGGGACGGCAAGGGCGAAATCCACGCCCTGATGAATGTCTGCCGGCACCGCGGCGCCCGGGTCTGCGAGGGTCCTGAGGGCACCCTGAAAACCCTCGTGTGCCCCTACCACGGCTGGGTCTACGAACTGGACGGGCGCCTGAAGGCCGCCCGGGCGATGCAGGTCAAAGCCGACTTCGACCCCGGGCGCTATGCCCTCAAGAGAGCGAAATGCACGGTGTACGAGGGGTTGATATTCGTCAACTGCGATCCGGACGCGGGCCCGTTCGATACCTCGCTCGACTCCATCGCACCGGCGCTGCGCCCCTACGGCCTGCCGGATGCCAGGGTCGCCCACCGCCAGAACTACCCGGTAGAAGCCAACTGGAAGCTGGTGCTGGAGAATTACCTGGAGTGCTATCACTGCGCGACAGCACACCGGGCCTATGCCAGGCTGCATACGCTGGAGGCCCTCGGTGCCGAGGTGGAGGCGCTGAACGCCAGGATGCTCTCGCGCGCCGAAGCGGAAACCGGTGTGGCGGGAATCGCGCACGACCACTACCAAGCCTACGGCTCCTCCCCCGACTTCGGCTGCTGCGCCTGTACCAGCCGCTACGCCCTCTACGACGGTTTCAAGACGGGCAGCCGGGGCGGCGAGCCGGTGGCGCCGCTCATGGGCGAGTTCAAGGGCTACGACGGCGGCGCGGGAGATTTTCAGCTCGGCCCGCTGGCGTTCATGCTCAACTACCCGGACCACTGCGTACTGTACCGCTTCACGCCCCGGGGCATCGACAACACCGACATGGACCTGGTGTGGTTCGTGCGCGGCGATGCCGAGGAGGGCCGGGACTACGACCGCGATGCGGTCACCTGGCTCTGGGACCGCACCAGCCGGGAGGATCAGTACATCATCACCCGCAACAGCGAAGGCGTGCACTCGCGCTTTTTCGAACCCGGCCCCTACCACCCCGAACACGAGAGCATGTGCATCGAATTCGTGGACTGGTATCTCTCGGCCCTGGAACGGAATAAGGCATCGCGATCGTAGCGGCCCGCGACGGCCGCCTGGCTTCAGCCTTTTCCTACAGACCTCGCCACGGCAACGGTGGACAATCGCACCGGTTCCCAGCCACAATCGATGTCGAGGGCCGGCCATGAAGTACGAGTTTGCCGCGAACATTGCCACGACGCTGCTGGTCGGCGCCAGCATCGTCGGTGTGAACCTGGCCGTTATCAATGCCACGTCGGCAGCGACGGACCAACGGTTCGCCCAGGTCGATGAGCGATTCGCCCAGGTTGACAAGCGGTTCGAGCAAGTTGATCAGCGATTTGCCCAGGTCGACAAGCGTTTCGACCAGATGGAGTCCCGTTTCGAACGGCGTTTCGAGAAAATCGATGTCCGGTTTGAAGAAATGGCCAGGCAACTCGATGAATTGCGCGCCAGCGTTGCCAGGATCGAAGGCCTGATTCACGGCCTGCACGGGCAGGCGCCCGTGTCGCTCTCCGAGTCCGAAACCGAAAGCAACACCTGACGCAGCGGCTTTCGCATCAGGTTCGTGGAGACCGCGGTCTCGTTGACAGTACCGGCCCCGTCCTTGACAATTCCGCGCCCATTCGGATGTACCGGTCCGAACACCCGTTCGCGGGTGGTTTCACTGCGGCATCGAGTTCGGTGGTAGAAGCTGAAAATCGTGGCTAGGTAGCTCAGCTGGTTTAGAGCGCAGGATTCATAATCCTGAGGTCGGGGGTTCGAGTCCCCCCCTAGCTACCAATGAAATCAATAGCTTACATGATATCACGGACGCCGAGAAAGTGCTCGGTGGCCAAACGGTGGCCAAACGGTGGCCAAATCCGTAGCCGCTGCCTCTGGAGATTGCTGCATTTCTTTGCCCATGAACAGTTCGGACTCAGCGCCTGTGGGGTGCGCAACGAAAAGCAACCCGCCATTGGGCCGATTAGAAATTCGCACTTCACAGGACTCGGCAAGAGTGACCGCCGACGACTTCCGAGCCGTACTGGCCAAACTTTTCGCAGATGCGGGGCGAATACAAGAGGGACTGTCGTCGTTCGCTCGGGAGACCGTCACCGGGTCGTCGGCGTCTACCTAAGTCATCCGAATCACAGGAAGCTGGTTTACTGTAATGTGATGTACGCGGAGATGATCGACGGTTCTGAGGAGATTCTACACGGCCTGAAGTAAGTTCGTGCAAATCCATGCGCTAGCAATTGTTTTTCCTCGACATTTCCTAATTCGCAGCTGCGCCCTATTGCACTCTAAAGCATACTAGTGCAGCACTTCAAAGTGCTACGTGGGATGCCACGCAAAAACCGCCCCAGGTTGGATTCCGAAGTTGGGAATTGAACTCACTGCCGCCTTTGTCCGCACCGTCAAACCGGACTCCCGCACCCGAACCTACGGCGACGGACGCGGCGGTTTCGGCCTCACGCTCGTCGTCCAGCCCAATGGTTTCAAGCGCTGGTACCAGCGCATTCGCATCAAGGGCAGACCGACCAACATCGGCCTCGGCGGCTACCCTTTGGTCACGCTTGCCGAAGCCCGTACGCTCGCTCTGGAGAACGCGCGCATTGCCCACGCCGGCGACGATCCTCGCAAGACGCACCACCGCGACATCCCGACCGTCGCCGCCACGATGGAGTCCGTCATCGAGCGGGACTCGCCGACCTGGCGCGACGCTGCCCGCACCACGCGCGAGTGGCGCAACGGCCTAAAGCGACACGCCGCGCCGATTATGACGCTACGGGTCGACGCGGTCACAAGCGCTGACTGCATCGCGGTACTCCGCGAGATGTGGCAGACCAAGCGCGAAACGGCCGTGAAGATCAAGCACCGGCTGTCAGCCATCTTCAAGCTCGCCATTGCCGAGGGCTACCGGACCGACAATCCCCTCGACGCCGCCAGCGCCGCACTCCCCAATCGCCGTGGCGACGCTCAGCGGTCCCGACATCAGGCCGCGCTCCCTCACCAGCAAGTCTCGAACGCGCTTGCCATCGTACATG
>JAPOON010000867.1 GCA_026713405.1 Gammaproteobacteria bacterium | reverse complement strand
CAGGTGTCGAAGTGCAGGGCCGCCCCCATGCAGACCGGCGACAGGTCGGTGGCCCCGTGGCAGCCGGTACGTACCTGGTAGATCGCCGCAAGATCGGCAATTCGGCGCAGGTGGGTAATGCCTCCCGCGTGGACCACCGCCGTGCGGATGTAGTCGATCAACTGCTCGCCCAGGAGATCCTTGCAATCCCAGACGGTATTGAAAATCTCACCCACCGCCAGCGGTGTGACGGTGTGCTGGCGAATCAACCGGAAGGCTTCCTGATTCTCTGCCGGGGTGGGATCCTCCATCCAGAACAGGCGGTAGTCTTCCAGCGAGATGCCCAGCCGAGCCGCCTCCATGGGCGTCAACCGGTGGTGTACATCGTGCAGCAGGTGGCAGTCGAAGCCGAAGCGGTCGCGCAGCCGGTCGAACAGCTTCGGTACGTGGTCGAGGTACTTTTCCGTGGACCAGACGTTTTCCGTGGGTAGCGTCGCGTCCGCGGGCTCGTAGTACATGCTGTCCGTGGAAACGCCATAGGTCGAATCCATCCCCGGAACACCGCATTGTGCGCGAATCGCCCGGTAGCCGAGTTCGATATACCGCGCGACCTCATCGGCAGTTTCTTCGATGTCACCACCGCTGGCGTGGCCGTAGACCATCACACCCCGCCGGCTCCTGCCGCCGAGCAGTTGATACAGCGGCATGCCCGCCGCCTTGGCCTTGATGTCCCAGAGAGCCGTATCGACAGCCCCGATGGCCGCCATGGTCACCGGGCCGCGCCGCCAGTAACAGCCGCGGTAAAGGTACTGCCAGATGTCCTCGATTTCGCTCGCGTCCCGCCCGATCAGGCAGTCTGCCACGTGATCCTCGAGGTAGGACACCACGGCCAGTTCCCGGCCGTTGAGCGTCGCATCGCCGATGCCGTGCACACCCTGGTCGGTGCGGATCTTGAGCGTGACGAAGTTGCGGCCCGGGCAGGTGACGATGACCTTGACCGCTACGATCTTCATTCAAATACGATGACGCTGCGGGCGAGTTCACCGGATTCCAGTTCCAGGAGCGCCTCGTTGACCTGGGCGAGGCCGATGCGCCTGGAGACCAGGTCATCGAGGTGCAGCCTGCCCTGCAGGTAGAAATCCACGAAGCGCGGCATGTCGATGCGGAACCGGTTGGAGCCCATCATGCAGCCCTGGATCTTCTTCTCGAACACGAAATCGGCCCCGTGCATGGCAACCATTTCCCCCGGCGGGATCATGCCGATGATGGTCGCCATGCCGCCGTGCCGCAGCATCTGGAACGCCTGTTCCGCCGTCGCCTTGAGGCCGATGGCTTCCAGGGCGTGGTGCACGCCCTTGCCCGTCAGGCCCATGACCGCTCCGACCGGGTCCTGCTCCCGGGCATTGACGATGTCGGTGGCGCCGAAGTTGCGCGCCAGTTCCAGCTTGGAGGGGACGGTATCGACAGCGATGATGCGCCCGGCGCCGGCGATGGCGGCGCCGTTGATGCACATGAGGCCGATTCCGCCGCAACCGATCACGGCAACGGTTTCGCCGGGCTGCACCTTGGCCGTGTGAATCACCGCGCCAAACCCCGTCACCACGGCGCAGCCGATCAGCGCCGCCTGTTCGAAGGGCATGTCGTCGCGTACCTTCACCACCTGGTGCTCGTGCACCAGCATGTTTTCGGCGAAGGAACCCAGGTTCGCGAACTGGTCGAGCCCCGCGCCCGCCTGGCTGATGCGCGGTTCCTCGCCGCGCCCGCGCCGCGTTTCCGGTTCCACGCACAGGCTCATGCGGCCCGTCAGGCAGTGTTCGCAGTGCCCGCAGAATGCCGAGAAACAGGTGATGACATGATCGCCCGGCTGCACGTAGTTGACATCCCGCCCCACCGCCTCGACCACACCGGCGCTCTCGTGCCCCAGTACCAGGGGCATGCGGGCCGGGTAGGTGCCGTT
>JAPOON010000866.1 GCA_026713405.1 Gammaproteobacteria bacterium | reverse complement strand
CTCCGGAGCGACCCTGAGCTACGCCTGGTCCGCCCCCCTGGCCGAGCGCATCGGCATAAACCTGCGCTGGGTGCAGGCCGGGTTTACCCGGGCCAGATAACGCGCCCGGGACTACGCGCTGCCCGACCGATTGCCATGCACACTCGCATGGAACAAAATCCCCATTCGAGTTTTCTTGACATTCTGGAACAAGCGCAAGCACCGGGCAGCGAGTTCGCATGCGGGGCTTCCCTTTCGGCGCGCGGCTTCGTGTGCTTGTCGTGCGCAGGTTTCACGGACGAGCTTAACGCGCGGAAAGGGAAGCCCCGCATACGAACTCTTTCCCGAGATTCGGCGTTGTGCCTTGCACGCCGGTGTCCCGGTGATCCGGGACGGGACAAATGGGGTCAGAGTAGTTTGATCCGCAATCGCATCTGTGTAAGATGATTTGACGCTAATGCCGCCCATTTTTTTGGAGAGTGAGACGTGAGTTTACCCATCGTATTTCGAGACACATCCCTGGTGGTCGCCCTGCTGGCGGCCGCCGCACTTCTGCCGTTGGCAGGGGATGTTCGCGCCGCGGATGACGAGCCCGCCGCGCGCACCCTCGAGGAAATCGTGGTGACAGCGCGGCGCCGCGAGGAAAGCCTGCAGGACGTGCCGACCTCCGTTGCCGTGATTTCCAGCGAGGAGATCCTCGCGCGCGGCGAAGCCAACTTCGACGTCATCGGCCAGATCGTGCCCAACGTGCACTTTGAAAGCGCCGGCGGCACCAGCGGTGTGGAGTCGCCGGTGGTGTTTGTCCGCGGCATGGGTCAGGCGGACTTCATCATTGTCGAGGACCCGGCCGTGGGGCTTTATCTCGATGGCGTGTTCATGGGCCGCATGGTGGGTCAGGCCTCCGACCTGGTGGACGTGGAGCGTATCGAAGTGCTGCGCGGTCCGCAGGGAACCCTGTTCGGGCGCAATACCATCGGCGGCGCCATCAACATCGTTTCCAGGAAGCCGGACGATGAGTTTGGGGCGTCGATCAAGCTGGGGGCCGGAGAGGATGGCCTGATTGAAGCCCGGGGCACGGTCAACGTACCGCTCAACGGCGATTGGGGTGCACGCCTGAGTGCATTCACCCGGGAAATGGACGGCTACGTCGATGCGCTTCAGTACGACAGCTACGAACTTGGCAGCGAAGATGTGTGGGGAACGCGGCTGGTGATCAGCGGCATGGCGGGCGAGCAATTCTCCGTCGACTTCAGCTTCGACTACTCCAAGGACGAAAGCACGCCCGGCGCCATCGTTCCCCTGAACGGCATCGGCGTGTGGGACGGACAGCAAAGGGAGGGCCCGGGCCAACCGGGGGCATTCGGCAACTTCTGGAATGTCTTTTACAGCGGCGACCCGGGAAGCTGCCTCTCGCCGGCGGGACAGGCCGGCAACCCGGCCTGTTACGGGTCCGTGTGGAACGCCGGGCGGTTCGAGACGAACAGCGTTTTCACCGACCTGCAAGGCAACCAGGTGGAGGGCAAACAGGACATCGAAGTCTGGGGCACGAACCTGACGCTGGGGCTGGATTTCGAGGCGGTCTCGCTGAAATCCATCACCTCCTACCGCGAGTTCGACATCTTCCTGTTCAACGACCTCGACTTCTCGCCGCACATCGTTTTCGCGAACACGCATCCCGAATACAGCCAGGAACAGTTCTCCCAGGAGCTGCAGCTGACGGGCACCGGCATGGACAGCCGCTTGAACTACGTGGTGGGCGCCTACTACTTCAAAGAGGACGGGGTGGAAGACATCTTCAATCAGATCGCCCACGTTCCGGCCATCAGCGGCGGACCCCCCGCCAATTTCTTCCAGAACCTGGCGCGCCACATCGACAACGAAAGCTGGGCGCTGTACGGCCAGCTGACCTTCGACATCACCCAGGCGCTGCACCTGACCGTGGGTACCCGGTATACCGAGTCGGAGAAAGACTTCGTGATGATCACGGAGCGCGTCACTGCGACCACGGTGCAGCCGGGCCTGTTGAAAACGACAGAGCACACGCCCATGGCGAGCCTGTCCTACGACGTGAACGAGACGTCCATGGCGTATTTCACCTATTCGGAAGGCTACCGGGACGGCGGGTTTCCGGCACGGTTCACGGGCGTGGTGCCCATTCCGTTGCCGAACTACGAACCCGAGTTCGTGGAGAACTTCGAGATTGGCTACAAGACCACGCTGCTTGACGGGCGTCTGCGCGCCAACGTGGCGGCGTTTCTGTTGAAATACACCGACATGCAGATTTCGGCCACCTCACTGCTGCCGAACGTTGGAGACAACACCACCAAGTTCAACCTGGGCGATGCGACCTACAAGGGCTTTGAGATCGAGCTGACGGCTCTGGTCACCGACGACTTCACGCTGGGCATAAACGTCGGTCATCTGGACGATGAGATCGACTCTCTGGTGGGCGGCGGGCTTGTTTCATCCGGGATTGTGATTACCGAGGAGCACGAACTGCCGTTTGTGCCTTCGTGGACCCTGGCGATCACCGCGGCCTACGATGTCGCGCTGCCCAACGGCGCGGTGCTCACCTTGCGCAGCGACTATTCGACCAAGGCCGACTACTACACGCGCACGGAGAATACGCTGGAGTCATTCACCGACGACCACAAGATCCTGAATGCCAGCGTCACGTACCGCAGCCCGGACGAAAAATGGAGCCTGGGTGTGCGGGCACGCAACCTGACCGACGAGTTCTACTTCGAGTCGCGCACGACGTTCTCGGCTTTCCAGATGGGCTTCGGGCAGCCGCTTCGGCCGCGGACGGTCAGCGCGTTCTTTACCTACGACCTGTAGCGTCGGAGTTTTGTAGCGCTGTCGGGTGTTCACCTCGAATAGAGGGGTGGGCACCCATGGCCGCGCTCTCCCGGACGGTGAGCGATCTCTTTCCGGACATACTCGACATCGAAACCGGGAGAATTGCAGGCAGCCGCTTGCGCTGAAGCCAGGCTAACGGGGCGATGCCCCAGCCCGTAGAGAAAACAGCGAAGGGGCGGGGAATTGACTCGTTTGAGAACCTTGTCCGCGAATAAGAGATCCAAAAACGCAATCCGGGAGGTGCTTGCGCCTCCCCCGTCGGTGCCTCAGACCGGCAGGTTCGGCGGGTAGCCCAGCAGTAGCCGGCCGTACAGTTCGGTGCCGGCATCGAGATCGAAGACCGTGTGCCCGGCCGCCGTGTTGATGTCGCGCTGAATGCGCTGCAGGGGGTTGTCCAGGAAGTGCGCGTGGGCGCCGCTGGCCTCGATGACCTCGGTGACGATGTCGCGGGCCTCCCGCACCAGCATGGCCACGCGCACCCGCAACTCCGCGCGTTCCACCGCCTGGCTGGTACCGCCACGGGTGCCAAGCGCGTATGTCTCCGCGCCCAGGCCGAGCAGCTGCTTCTCCAGGCCGACGATTCTGGCGGTCACGCGGCCCAGGCGCGCCTGGATGACGGCGCGCTCCTTCTGCTTGTCTGCCGTGCCGTACACCGCCCGCTTGGCAACCCGCTGCTGAAACAACCGCACCGCCTTGCGCGCCCCGCCAACAAGTGGCGCCGTCGCCGTCAGGCCCAGGAAGGGCAGCATCGGCATGCGGTAAAGGGGCCTGTCGTGCCAGCGCGCGCCCGGCGAGCCGCCGTCGCGCAGGCCGTTGACGTCCTGGCGGCGGTGCCCCGGCACGAAGACATTGTCGATGTGCACCTCGTTGCTGCCGGTGCCCACCATGCCCGACGGGTTCCAGGTGTCGACGACGGTGACCTCGCTGCGTGGTAACGCGTACATGTACAGGTCGGGTTGCTGCGGATCGCACCCCGCCGTTCTGGCGCCCACCAGCACCCAGTCGGCGTGCATGACGCCGGTGCCCCACTCCCAGCGGCCGGTCAGCCTGAAACCGCCGTCTTCCGGCGTGGCTTCTCCCATGGGCGCGAGCATGCCCGGCCCGATGATGTAGGGCTGGCTGCCGAAGATGTCTTCCTGGGCCTCCTGGCAGAACAGCGCCAAGAGCCAGTTGTGCTCCATGCAGAAGGTGGTCACCCAGGCCGTGGACATGCAGGCTTCGCCGAGGCTCATGCCGATGCGCATGAAACCCTCGACGCTGAACTCGTAACCGCCGAAACGCTTCGGCACGAAGTACAGGTAGGCGCCCGTGGCCTCGATGGCGCTCATCACGGAGTCCACCGGCTTGCGTTCCCGTTCCGCCCGCAGCGCGTTTTCCTCCAGCAGGGGCGCCAGGTCTTCGAGGCGCGCAATGAGATCGGCTTCTTTCACGGTCTGGCTCACCAAGGGTGGATTACGTCAATCCAATTTACGAAAGCGAGGTGCCGGCGTCAATCGGAACCCCTCCGGGGAGGAGCCGGCGTCAATCGGCGCCCCTCCCGGGAGGAGCCGGGATCAATGGCGCGCAAAATGCCGGGTGCGTCAAGCAGCGGCCGCAGCCTCCCCAGCCTCCAGCGCCTGGCGCTCCTCGATCTGCCGCCGCACCGGCCCGAGGCCGCGCCAGAGGATGTAGGCGCCCACCGGGCAGATGACCACGGCGCAGAGGGCGATGGACTTGCCGACCGCGGCATCGTACCCGAACACGTAGTCGGTGGTGGCGGCCACGACTGTCGGGCCGAGCCCCAGGCCGATGAGGTTTCCCACCAGCAGGTAGACCGCCATGATCTGGCCCCGCATGCGGTTAGGCGACATGAGTTGCAGGGTGCCCCCGGCGATGCCGCCCTGCACCGCGGAAAGGAACACCGCCAGCGACATGAATACGATGCCCAGGATGTCGCTCGTGACGAAGCCGAGCATGCCCGCGCTGGGGATCATGCAGACCATGCTGATCAGTATGGTGCGCGGGTAGGCATCGAGCCGGCCGCGGGCAAACCAGCGGTCTGCCCCGAAACCGGCCACCAGCAGGCCCGCCGTACCGGCCAGGATCATGAGGATGCCGAAGACCAGGCCCGCCTCGGCACGGCCGTAGTCGAACGTCCGGATGAAATAGGTCGGGCCCCAGAGATTCAGCGCATAGACCACCATGATGTAGATGGAAACGCCGAAGATGTGATGAAAATAAGCGGCCCGGCGTTCGACGATGTAGGCCACCACCTCCCTGAGGGGAATCGAGTCGGCGGAACCGGCGCCGATGCCCTTCCGGGCCGGCTCGCGCACCGTCGCGCGCATCCACAGGGCCACCAGCAGGCCCGGCACCCCCACGATGAAGAAGGTGAGCTGCCAGCCGTACATCTGCCCCAGCACGGGCACCTCGATGGCGCCCATGTCCTGCACCAGGGCCACAACGGCACCGCCCAGGATGTAGGCGAACCCCGAGCCCAGGGTCACGCCGATCATGTAGACGCTCAGGGCGCGGGCCAGCAGCGACTTCGGGAAGTAGTCGCTGATCATGGAATAGGCAGCCGGCCCCAGCGCCGCCTCCCCCACGCCGACGCCCACCCGGGCCAGGAACAGCGACCAGAAGTTTTTCGCCAGCCCGCAGAGCGCCGTCATCGCGCTCCACACGGCAATGCCGGCAACGATGAGATTGCGGCGGTTCCTGCTGTCGGCGATGCGCGCCAGCGGCAGACCCATGATGGCGTAGAACAGCGAGAAGGCGAGCCCGGCCAGCAGGCTGTACTGGGTATCGGAGATCTGGAAGGTCTCGCGCACGGGGCCGACCAGCAGCCCCATGATCATGCGGTCGAGGAACGCGAAGATCTGCGCGACGAGCAGCACAGCGACCACATACCAGGCATACAGCCTGCTGCCGTTGTTCATGGGGGAATGTCGTGCCCGGCGCGCCGGGTCAGGCTTCGACGCTCATCGGCTCCGAATTGACGTCCCTTTCGTCGAGTTCGCGGGTCCAGGCGGCAAACTCCAGCAGGATGCCGTCCGGGTCCTTGAAATAGATCGACCGCACGAAAGTCGTATCGGTGAGGGACGGGCTGGCCTGGGTTTCCGAATCGTCGTGGTTGACCACGGCGGTGGCATCGACGCCCGCCTCGCGCAGCTTCCGCTGATACTCGTCGATTTTCTCCCCGGGCACGTTGAAGGCGACGTGATTCATCGATGCATGCGCGGAGGTAATGCTGCCGCCGCCCACCAGGTTTTCCGCGTGGGTAACGCCGGGCAGGCTCTCCGGCGCATCGGGAAACCAGAAAAAGGCCAGCATGTCGCCGTTGCCGATGTCGAAAAAGAAGTGCTGGCCCATGCCAGCCGGCAGATCGATGGTCTTGGTGAGCGGCATGCCCAGAACCCCGGAGTAGAAGTCCACCGTCTTCTTCATGTCCCTGCACACCAGTGCAAGGTGATTGATGCCCTGAATCTCGAACTTTTCGTTGGCTGGCATGTGCCGATCCCCTTCGCGAACTGCCGTCAATTTGATTGACTTTCCGGACGAATGTCAATGGCTGGCGGCCAGCGTCGGTACCCTGACTCGGCCGGGCATGCGGCTGCGCCTCCGACTTGCCTGCCGGCGCCGTTTGCGGGTTTGGCGCGGAACGGATTCCGAGCGTGCCGGAATTTCCTGTTGACAGGGCACTTTCCCGTCAATCAAATTGACTCTTCGATTCACTGTCCGGGAAGGAGAATGACCATGCCGAGGCTGAGAGAAGTTCCGCTCGCAGACGCAACCGAGAACGTTCGCAAATATTACGAGGCATTGTTCGGTGACCGGGACCCGGTGGCGGAACCGGGTACGGCCACCGGCACGCCCGGAAACTGGTGGACGGTGTTCGCACTGGTTCCCTACGTGTTCGATCACGCCACCAGCCACTTCGGCATGTTCGGCATGTTCGCGGAGAAAAGCATCAGCCAGCTCGACCCCAAGGTGCGCGAACTGGGCATTCTTCGAACCGGCTACGCCCAGGGCAGCCAGTTCGTATTCTCCCAGCACTGCAAGGCGGCGCGCCGCTTCGGCTTGCCGGAAGAGAAGATCGCCGCCATCCCCAACTGGCAGGTGGCGGACTGCTTCGATGCGAAGGAACGGGCGGTTCTGGCCTGGGCCGATGCCCTGATCCTGCAGGGCGGGCGCGCCTCCGACGACTTGTTCAACGCGCTGCACGAGCATCTCTCGGACGAGGACATACTGGAACTCACCTACCACTGCCTGGGCTACAACCTGCACGCGGTGATGTGCAAGGCGCTGCGGCTGGAATACGACGACGTGGACGAGCGCATCCGCGAGGTGCCCATTCCCGCCGAGGGCGAGAAGGCCGACTGGGCCGGGTCTGCCTGGACGAGTTCCGGCAAGGACAGTTCCTGACGGGCAGTTTCACGGCGCGGAAACGGGCGCCGCGGGCAGTCTGACCACCGACGCCCGGATGGCCGCGATGAGGGCGCACGGCGGGTTTGCCCGCTGCATTGAGCCATGCGCCGGTCCCTGACGCTGAACCAACGGTCCATGCCCGTTCCACCGGGGCCCTACTGTTTCAGATGGAAGGACTTCGGCCGGGTGAGTGACTGATAGCCCAGCACGGAGAGGCCGGCGCCGCGGCCGGTGTCCTTGCAGCCGGTCCAGCACAGGGCCGGGTCCAGATAGTCGCAGCGGTTCATGAACACCGTGCCGGTCTCGATGCGCTCGCCGAGGGCTTCCGCGGCGTCGGTGTCTGCCGTCCAGATCGATGCCGTCAGGCCGAACTGACTGTCGTTCATGAGGCGAACGGCCTCCTCGTCATCGTGCACGGGCATGATGCCGACGGAGGGGCCGAAGGTCTCCTCGCGCATCACCCGCATGTCGTGCGTCACGTTCGTGAGCACCTGCGGCGTGACGTAGGCGCCACCGTCGTCGGCAGCCATCGGTTCGACGTGCACCTTCGCGCCCTGCGCCCGGGCCTCGTCGATCTGCGCGCGCACTTCCTGCGCGAAACGGATGCTGGCCATCGGCCCCATGGTGGTCTCCTGATCGAGCGGGTTGCCGAGTTTCTGCGCGCCCGCCCAGGCGACGGCTTTTTCGACAAAGGCGCCGAACAGCGGCTGCTGCACGTAGATTCGCTCGATGCCGCAGCAGCACTGGCCCGCGTTGTACATGGCGCCGTCCATCAGCGTATCGACCGCGGCATCGATGTCGGCATCGGCGCGGACATAGCCCGGGTCCTTGCCGCCGAGTTCGGTGGACGCCGGGATGAAGGTTCCGGCCGCCGCGCGCTCCATGGCCTGGCCTCCACCGACCGAGCCGGTGAAGTTCACGAAGTGCACCGCCCGCTCCGCGATCAGCGCCGAGGTGGTTTGGTGATCGAGAACGAGGTTCTGCAAGACGTCTTCGGGAACGCCCGCCTCGTGGAAGGCCTCGGCCATGCGCTCGCCGACCTGAAGCGTCTGGCTCGCGTGCTTCAGAATGACGGTGTTTCCGGCAATCAGCGCGGGCGCGACCGTGTTGATGGCGGTCATGTACGGGTAGTTCCAGGGTGCGACAACCAGCACCGTCCCCCACGGCACGCGCTTGATCATGCGGCGGAACCGGTCGCTGTCTTCCACAACCAGCGGCGCCAGCGCATCGGCAGCGACGTCGGCCATGTAGGTCACCCGTTCGTCGAATCCGTAATACTCGCCGCCGTAACGAACGGGCCGGCCCATCTGGTGGGCGAGTTCGACCGCCATGCGGTCGACCGACTGCCCGACGATCTCGTTCGCAAGGCGCACCAGCGCCACACGTTCCTCAAGTGGGCGGGCAGCCCAGCCCGGCTGCGCCCTGCGCGCGCGTTCCGCCGCCGCGAACGCCGCATCCCGGGACACGACCTCGCGAGTGAGATACACCGATCCGTCGATCGGAGAGATCAGTTCGACCGTCTTGTTCATCGTTCGCACCCCCTCGAATCCGTGTCACAGTTACCGGCCGGGTTCAGACCGGCCCCATTCGTCCCGTTCAGCCTGCGGCCATTCTTGTCCAGCGGAGCGCGCCTACCCGTCGTTGGAGCCCGCCGTGGGAACCCGCCGCCCGGAAGTCCGCTCAAATATTACTGGTTTCCTGCAATCGGCGTCTCCACTGGAAGCGCATGGGCATCGAGGTACAGGGTTCCTGTGTATGTGGCCTGGCACGGGCAAGCCAATGCGACCAACGCGCCGTTGGGCCGGCGACTTCCCGCATCCGGATTTCCCCATCCGAATTTCCAGTTGACAGTGGCCGTTCCCGTCAATCAAATTGACCGCTCAGTCCGGCATCCGGAAAGGGAACGAGGACACTCCGGCGACCTGCGCGCACCGCGCCTGGTCTGCCGAAGCGCAAGGTACGACGGCAATCGCAAATGCAAAACGTTGAATGGCACCTGATCGCCGGGCTGGTAAAGGCCCTGGACTGGTTCGACAACAGCCTGCAGAACGTACTCGCATCGCAGGGTTTCACCCCGGTGCACCGCACCCAGTCGCTGATACTGGTTTACATCGCCAGCGGCGTGCACTCGCCTGCCGACATCGCGCGCGAGATGGGCCTCACCCGCCAGAACGTCCACCAGATGACCAAGCTGCTCATCGAGTCCGGCCTGGTGGAACAGCGGCAACACCCGAACGACCCCCGGCGCATCCAGTACGGATTGACCGATTCTTCCGCCGACATACGCACCGCGGCCCTCGAAGCCCTCCATGCGCTGTCGGAACTGATGGCCAGGCGGACACGGGCAACGGCCGCCGATCTTCGCGCGTTCCGGCGATTGCTGACCGCAGACTGGGGGCCGGTTGTTGCGGACGGGGATGAGTTGCAGGCCGAACTCGAAGGGAAACGGGCAAAAGGCAGAACCGCTCGCACCTGAAGACGGCGAACCGATCCCGCGATCCAGTGCGGCCGAGGCTGATGAGTGCAACGTTTCCGAATCGTTCTTTGCCGCTTTGTCGTTTGCCTGTTTCTGACGAATTCGCACGAAACATGGAGTAGATCGCCGGCATAACCCGCACTGCATCCTTGGCAAGTTGCAGGGCCCGTTCTGCAACCGGGCCACACGATGCTTCGTGCCGCCGGCACCGCCGGCAGTGCCCATCCCCATGGTACAGTCCCGCGCACCCATCCACGGCCCGCTGCAAGAGGAAGCCCGGATTGCAGACTTGGAGCGGCAGTTGGGCCTGGATTGACGATGTAAGTTGCGACATCGTCCGGCAATCGCCGCAGACGATCGTCCGTCGCCTACCCCGCCCCAGCTTCTTCGGTTAGCTTGACACTAATATAGGCGCGCTTGTGAAAGCGGCCAGTGAGCCTGGCACCGATGTCCAGAAGCCGCATCGCCAGCCCATACTTCGCCCGAAGGG
>JAPOON010000865.1 GCA_026713405.1 Gammaproteobacteria bacterium | reverse complement strand
TTGTGCTGGATGGGGTCTTGGTTTCGTCGGGGGGGGGCGAGACCGTGGTCGAATCGTTCCTGGATGAGTGGCGTTATCTCGGGGGGGGGAAACCCCGCCCCGCCAATACCCACGCGCCCCCGGCGCAGGCGGCCCGGCGCCTGCGGATCGTCGAGCAGACCGTCCGCCAGCGCCGCGTGGAGGTTGAGCAGCGTGTAGCGGTTGAAGCCGATCTCCTCTGCGGACTCCACGAGAAATTCGATAGCGTCCTTGTGGTTGAGGATCATCTGCGCTTCCCGGCGGTTTTTGCCGTCCCCTTCTTTCCCGGCCTCGATCAGGCGATGCGTTTCGAGCAGCGAATAGGTGTTTCCCTCGAGACGGCTCGAGTTCCAGGACAGGGGGATCAGGAGCCTGCTCAGCAAGTTTCTGGCATAGGTGCCGGCCGGCTGATCGACCCACTCGAGCGTGCCGACTTCGCGCAGCCGAGCGCGCTCTTCCGGGGAGAGATAGAAGGACTCGTTGGGCCGGTAGGAGTGGAGGAAGGCGACGTCGTAGCCCACCGGGCCGCGGGCCTGTACCGGCTGGCGGACGTATTCGCGAATCCTCGCCCCCGCGTCCGACAGCGGCGGCAGCACGAAGCCCCTCGCAGCGCCTGCGGAGAATTCGAAAGACGCCGGTGAAGCCGACACGGCAATGGCGCGCGGCACCCGATAACGTGCCCAGCGGCCCGACCCCGCCATGACCAGGCGCCCGTCGTCAACCAGAGCCTTGAGTCGATATTGCAGCGTCCGGCGCGGCAGGTCAGCCGGCAGAGAGTCCGCTATCTCCCCCGCAGTCACCCCATCCGGATGCCGTCGAGCCGCCTCCATGATCGCCTGCAGGCTCTCTTCGGGAATTCGCCGTGCCAACGTGATGCCCCGTAAATTGCGCTTATCTTGATATACGCAAGTTTAACGCTATAAACGCAATAAATGTACCGTATGTGCAATTATAGTTGCGCGTAGTGGACACTTCGACGATTGCTGCCTGGCATTCGCAACAGCCGGGAGGACGTTAGAATGGCGCCCTGGCGAATCGAAGGGGTACGATTTCGATGAAAGTGGGATTCTTCGGGTTCAACAACGGGCCGCTGGCGGATCCGGATGCGATGGAACGTGCGTTGCGGGCCAGGGAGGACGCCGGCTTCGAGTCGGCCTGGACCGGCGAGCACGTGGTGCTGATCGATCCCCAGGAACCGCCGTCGCCCGTGCCTCCCGAATTCCCGATGCTCGACACGGTGGCGGCCCTGAGCTTTGCGGCGGCGGTGACGGAGCGCTTGCGCATCGCCTCCGGCATCATCCTGCTCGCCCAGCGCAACCCGGTGGTGCTGGCCAAGGAACTGGCCGGCATCGATTGCCTGTCGAAGGGGCGCCTCATCTTCGGGGTGGGTGTGGGATACGTGGAGCGGGAGTTCGACGTGATCGGGGTGCCTTTCGCGGAGCGGGGCGCCCGGGTGAGCGAGCACATCGAAGCCATCCGCACGCTCTGGACCCAGGATCGACCCGCATTCGACGGACGTTTCACCCGCATCGCCGGCGTTCAGCAGAAGCCGATGCCGGTGCAGCGGCCCCATCCCCCCATCGTCATCGGCGGCATGTCGCCGCCCGCCTACCGGCGAGCGGTACGCCAGGGCAACGGCTGGTACGGCTTCGCGCAGACCGTGGAGGCTACCGCGGCGTCCATCGCAGGATTGCATCAGGCGGCCGCGGATGTGGAGCGGCCGGCGGAACTCGGCGAACTCGAGATTACGATCACTCCGCCCGGACGGGGGGATGGCGATGCCGTGAAACGGTACGAAGACCTGGGCGTTTCGCGCCTCGCGCTATTGCCCGGACGCCTCGATTCGAGCGGCAGCGCGGCCGATGACGCGGTGCGGTTCGTCGAGGAAACCGCTGGCCGGCTGGGACTCTAGCCCAAAGCGCCAGGCGAGACTCGCAAGCTGATCCGTCGACATCGTGAAGGCTGTATTCGAGCCAGGGGAATACGTCGCCGCGCGCGATGGAACCGAAATCGCCCCGTTCCTGAACCCGATGGACGCTGCGGCGGGTGTGGTTCTGCCCGGCGTCTCGGACCGGGTGAGTGTCGCGGCGGGCCAGCTGCGCCCGGCCGTGGCCTCCGCGATTCATGTGCACCCGGTCGTGACACAGATTACTTACGTCGTGCGTGGGTGCCTGACGGTGCAGACGGTCGAGAGCGGTCAGTGCGACCCACACGAGTTCGCCGTAGAGGCTGGTTCGGCCGTAGTGACATTGCCGGGCCAACCGGTGCAACTTCGGAACGACACGCAAGCAAACGTGACGGTGCTGTACATCGTTACGCCGGGCTATGTGAGCGATGACGTATACGACGACGCCGTTCTGCTCGACGGCTGGGCCTCGTCCCTGTCCGATAAAGACTTGGCGGATGCTCGTATACACCGCGCGACTGCCCTGCGTCGGCGCGAAAGCCGCTGACGAACGACGTTCCATTCCAGGCGGCAGGCGTTCAGCAGAAGCCGATGCCGGTGCGGCGGCCCTTGCGAAAAGTGACCACTCCAGTTCGACGGGATAGGGTCTGGGTAGCCAACCCGAATCGCGGTCGCGAAGCAGGCAAGATTCGACCGGTACTGATCGTTCAGGGCGATTGGCTGAGC
>JAPOON010000864.1 GCA_026713405.1 Gammaproteobacteria bacterium | reverse complement strand
GCTTCGGCGCCTATGCGACGAGCGCTTACGCGGTGGAGAAGGCGAAAGAGTTCTACGAGAACCGCTTCTACCTGCTGTGTCCCAACGACGAGTGGCCTGCCGCACGCCCCCTCAAGACATCGGCCCTGCACGGCCGGCTACAGGCGGCGAATGCCGTGTTCGGCTCATCCTTCGGCCTGGAAGTGCCCCTCTGGTTTGCGTCCGAAGGTACCGAGCCCGTCGAGCAGCCGAGTTTCCGGCGCTCGAACTCCCATGACCCCGTCGGCGAGGAATGCCGGGCCGTCGCCGCCGGTGTCGGCATCATCGATGGAACCTCGTTCTCCAAGTACGAGGTGTCGGGCCCGGACAGCGCTGCCTTTCTCGACCGGCTGCTGGCGGGCCGCCTGCCCGCCGTCGGCCGCATGCGCATGGGCCCAATGCTGTCGCCGTCCGGGCACATGAAGGGCGACCTGACACTGATGCGCCTCGCCCCTGACCGGTTCCGCATCATCGGCTCCGGCTACCTGCAGCAATACCACATGCTGTGGTTCGAGCAGCACCTGGGCGAAAGCGACGTGGAACTCGAGAATCGCTCCGACGGCCTGACGGCCATCTCGATCGCCGGGCCCGCATCCCGGGAGCTGATGATGTCGGTGGCGGACGGGGATTTCGACACCGCCGCGATGCCGTTCATGTCGGTGCGCACCATGGATGTCGGGCTGGCGGAAGCCGAGGTGGCGAGGGTCTCGTTCACGGGCGAACTCGGCTACGAAATCTACGTGCCGGCCACCTTCGCGGGCGCGGTTTACGACCGGCTGCTGGAAGCCGGGCGGAAGTTCGATATACGGCCGTTCGGAAACCGGGCGCTCGTATCGATGGGCATGGAAAAGAGCTTCGGCGTCTGGTCACGGGAATTCACGCCGGACTACACGCCCGTCATGTGCGGCATGGACCGGTGGATCGATTACGGCAAGGCGGACTTCGTCGGCCGTGGGGCTGCGCTTGCCGACCGCGATGAAGTGCCCGAACACAGGCTGGTCGCCCTGGAGATCGATGCCGGCGAAGCCGATGCCTGGGGCTACGAGCCGATCTGGCTCGGTGAAGAATACGCCGGCTTCGTGACGTCCGGCGCCTACGGGCACCGGGTGGGGAAGAGCCTGGCGCTGGGCTACATCAGGACGCCGTACCTCGAGTCACCGGCCGGTGAGTACTCCGTGCACCTCGTTGACGGCCGCAGAGCGGCCAGGCTGCTGTCAAAGCCCCCGTATGACCCCAGCGCTTCGAAAATGCGCGCGTAGCAGGCCGTGTCACAGGTCCCACTGCAATCGAACGAAGATGCCTCCCGGCTGTCTGCGCGCTTGTGCGCGGGGTACCCGCTCCCGGCGCAACGCGGGACTGCCGCCACGGGTTGCCAGCCAAGATGATCGTCACCGACCATTTCGTCTACATCCACGTGTCCCGTACCGGCGGGACCTTCCTCAACAAGCTCATCATGAACCAGGTTCCGGGCGCCCGGATGCTTCAGTATCACGGCCACCTGAAAGACCTGCCGGCGGCCTATGCACACCTGCCCGTAATCGGCTTCGTGCGCAACCCCTGGGACTGGTATGTCTCCATGTTCAGCGACTACCGCCGCAAGGGGCAGTACGTATTCCAGATTCTCTCCGACCGGGGCACGCTGGATTTCGAGCGGACGGTCACCCGGTTTCTCGAGCTCGGCGACGGCAGCCCCACGAGCCGGAGGCTGTTGCAGCACCTGACAAGGATTGCCCCGAGGGTTATCAATGCACGCAAGCCCGCACGCAATCACCTGCCGGGGCTCCGCTCGGAACACTTCGCGAACTACCCCGCGGACATCGGTTACTACGGCTGGCTGTTCCAACTCATGTTCCGGACCGCGCGCGGCCAGGCCGTCCATATCGGGCGGTTCGAAAACCTGCGGCAGGAGGCATTCCGACTGTTCGAGGAAACCGGCACGCCGATCACGGATCGCATTGCCGGATATCTGAAAGGAGCCGAGCCGCTCAACGCGAGCCCGCGCCCGAAGAACTTCGTCGGCGCCTATGGGCCGGAACTCGAGCAACGGGTCGCCGACAGGGAGAGAGCGCTCATCGATCGATTCCGCTACGAATTCTCGGAGGCTCACGACTACCCGAAAACCGACTATTTCAGGCACCTGGGATCGGCGGATATATCTACCCTGTCAAGACGCGTGCAGGAAATTCCCGAGTCGCTGTGGGAATCGCAGAACGAAGCCAAGCCCAACAAGATCGCCCAACTGAACGAAACCCGCCACATCATGTTTCGCTTCATCACCGACACCGAGAAGGTGTTCGACTACAGCGACCACCCCGTACTCTGGGACCAGTGGAAGGATGCGCTGCTGCCCATCATGACGCAGGCCGCGGAAAAACTGGGTTACAACGACTATCGCTTTCCGCGCGTCATGTTCGCAAGGGTGCCCGCGGGCGGCGACATCACCGGCCACTACGACGGCGAGGCCAGCCACTACATTCACAAGATTCACGTGCCGCTGATCACCAGCGAAAACGTGCTGTTCCGCGTCGGGCGGAAGGAAATGCACCTGCCCGCCGGCGAGATCTTCGAAGTCAACAACAAACGCGTCCACGCCGTGAGCAACGACGGCGCTACCGACCGCATTCACCTGATCTTCGAGTGCTACAACATGGACGACTACGGCAAGGCCGACTGAGGTCCCTGACCGGAATCGCAAGCTCAGGTCGAGGCAACCGTTGCAGTAACGCCGGCGCGGGTCGCCACGCTCGAATCCATCGAAACCGGACCCCACTTCCCGACCCATCGGAACTTTCACCGGGTTCCGATGCCAAAGCCCGGGTCTCGGTTCAATAACCGGTAGTCCCGGAGACTGGGCGATGCCCAAGCCCGGCGAGAAGAAGATGATCGGGGGTGAACTTGGCTCAGTTGACAACCCGATCCGCGAATGACAAAGGAGGTAGACCAGCACGTGGACCAGCCGGTACGCCCGCCGGAAACGGCTTCTTCCAGCACCCCGGGGGGCTCGGCACGCCCCGAGGGCCAGGGGCAGCAGGGCGCCATGGCCGGTCGACGGGTAACCGAGTCGCCGCCGCAAGCGCGGGGGCTATCCCTGCGTCAAGGCCGTCAGGCAGGCGCGACCGCCGCTGCCGTCGAAACGCAGCCGAGCCTTCACTCGCGCCACTCAACCGCAACACCGTCATCCCCGGGCCGTGAGGTCTCCGGTTCGGGCGCCGGGCCGAATCGCCGCGCGCGGTCTGCCCAAGCGCCCCACCGCGAGCCGGAGAACGCCGAACTCGACCAACTCCCCGCCAAGAGAATCAAGCCGGACCCTGCTTCCGGGTTCACAGAATTGCCATGGCTCACCCCGCATCGAAACACCGAGCGCCGAGCCCTGCACGACCGACTGACGGAGTTGCGGCAACGACCTGAAGCTCCATCGAAGACGGAGGCCGATCCGGACGACGCGGTCGGCCTGGTTTTCCGTTTCGAGCGGGAGGTGTTGCGCGCGGACGAACTGCTGAGCGGGCTGCGCACGAAGTTGTTGTCCGAAGCCGAATGGCGCGAACTGACTTACCTGGTGGAGCGGGCCAGGTCCAACCTGCCGCTGTACCGGGGCAAGGCGCCGGACATGCTCGAGCGCCTGGTGGAAGGCGGCGCCTTGAGTTCCGCCGAGGCCGCATTGCTCAAGGGCTCGCTGCAACGGCTTGTTGACGCCCACGAATACCTCTGCTCGGAAGAATTGCCCTGGGGAGACGTTGCCAGGCGCGTGGAACTGCCGTTGGGAGAGGGCGCCGGAACGACTGCCGTGGTCGAAAGCCGCGTCATACCCGGCACGGCGTTCGGGGAACGCCTTGCGCGCGGTTACTTCTGGGACGAAAACGCTCGCGTGGTCGACATAGCCCTCACAGGACATGTTCCCTGTCTGGCGCAAACCACGTTGACCGACGCAACGGGCCGGCTTCTGTTCTCCGGTTTGCGCCAGGGCTTCATCGGTATTTCGGGGCTCCACGACGGAAGGGCGTTGAGTGAGCTGCCCGACGCGGACCTGAGAAGGCTGGTCAGCGCAGACCCCATTGGCTATCACAGAACGATCGAGCAGCGTCACCAGTTGCTGAGGAGGAGTCCCGCGTATGCGGATTGCGACGCGACTTTCCTGCAAAATGAAGCTGCAATGAGGATGGTCCTGGAATCGGCTGCCGCCGCCGTATGCGCCGACCCGGACATGCATCGGCGCGCCCTTGGCGGCAAAACCATCGACGTCAAGCTGTTCGACATTGCGCTGCTGACAGGCAACGAATTCCAGCGGTGGACCCAGCACTACGACCACCTCCGCGCCTGGCATGGCCGGCGTCCGGAACGGTTGGTCGGGGGTCCGATCCGGTTGGGCCTGCGCGGCCCGGACAACGAGCCTTGCCATGCACGGGCAAACGTCAATATTCGACTGTTTGCACTCTCCGTGGAAGACCAGGGCCCCGATTTCTCGGGCTGCGTCGGCCTCAAGCCTCGTGTTGCCCAGTTGCTTGGCCCGACCGACACGCGCGAATTGACAGGCGATGTCAGAAGACGGGTCCAATCCCTGCGCATAAGGGCCGCGAAACTGGGCAAGCAACTCGCCGGGTCGGGTTACGAGCGGGTCCGAACCCTGCCGTCAGATGATCTGGAAACCAGGAACGAAGTCGCCCGCTTGCAGGCCGAATTGGCAGGGGTCGAAAAAACAGCCCGCGCGCTGGAGCAGGCGGGCCAGCAACTCAAGGACCTTTGGGTCGAACAGAATGAGTGGCCCTCGGGAGCCGATGCCTACAGGGCTGCGTCACGACTTGCCTTGATCGGTTATCTCATGGGCGAGACACCGGTACTCAGCAGCATGAGCGGGCGGGGATTCGCCGACTTCCTGGACGTGGAAGTCAAGATTCTCGCCACCGTTACCGACTGCCAGGGCGGACACGTCCCGCCGGCCCGTCTGGACACGGACTCCTGGGACGCCGCGCGCACCGCGTTCGCGTCGCAGCAGGAACATTGACTCATCGAGTCCGGCCGGGCGCGGTCGAGAGATTTGTATGAAACTATCGCCGCATGGCGGTGCCCAATTCCGGGTCGACGGCTGGGAACCGGTCGCGCCGGAAACCGGGCGACACGCAGGAATCGGAAAGGTGGGATAGTGGAGATGTGTCCCCTTTCCCCGGCCACGGCGTGCCGTTCTATGACCGCTCGATGAGCCTGCCGGACAGGTACTTGTGGATCACGCTCGACAGAAGCGTCTGGTAGGGTAGGCCTTCCTCCCTCGCTCGCGCATGGGCGAGGTCGAAGTCGCGTTCGGTGACCCGGAGGTTCACGCGCCGGGTTTTGTTGAATGTGTTGCGGGCCGCTTCACGCGCGGTCGCCATCTCCTGCTGCGCATCTGGACGGGCGATCAGTGCACCGCGCTCGAATCGGTCGAGGATGTCCCGTTCCTCGGCATCCATTGTCTTGCTCATGGTGATGGCCTCCTCTGGTATTCCCGCATTGCCTTGCGGCTGGGGATAACGGTCTTCAGGAACCTCGTTCCATCCGGAGCGGTAACAAAGGGCACGAGGTACAGGTACTGCTCGATGTCGACCACGTAAATCATCTGCCCCGGATACCGCTTCTGATCGGGATGCTCCAACACATCAACGATGCCGCCGCGCTCGATTACGGAAACAACCCGCTCGAACGAGATCCCCCGTTCCTCAGCCAGTTGCCGGTTCTTCTCAGGGTTCCAATCGAAGGTAGCAGCCACGCGCCATTATGCCCCGGATGTGTGCATTTTGGAAACAACGAAATTTCAAGGCCTAACGAGACACACACCGGTCAAAATGGGGCATACGCGGCATCACTGCCTTCGCTCATATACCCGAGCGTAGTCGACGAGCATCCGTTGCAGGAAGATGCTGTCGTCTATCGGGCCTCCATTGACATAGAGACTTGTCCCAAGTGCGGCGGCAAGCTGCGCAGCCGACTACAAAATCGGTTCCAGTTTCGTCCCCACCGCCCCAGCACAACACACCCACACGCACGCGGAACGGCTCAAACCCAACTCAACTCGAACAGATTCAGCTTGGCGATACTCGCCGATTTAGACGAAAAGCGCGTTTGTTCTTCTTATGCACGCGGAAGGTTAGTCAGCCATGACTCGCTGCAGCGCTGGACGACGGATGCAGCTATTGAACCAATCCTGAATGCGGGCATCGGAAGAAGCCACGGTTCGAAACCGTGGGCGCAGCAACACAGCGGCTGTATTGAGGTCGGTGACCGTGAATTCCTCGCCGTGAATGTACGCTCGGATTGCAAGCCTGCGCCTCAGAAACTCCAGCGAAGTGTCCAGAACGGCCGCGTCAATGCCTGTTTCGGTCCGATTGGCGGCGTCATGGGGGCCTTCAAGCATCCAGAGGCAGCGAAAGGCCCGCGACTTTTTCGTCCCGTACAGTGTGAGCAATGCAATACCCAAGAGCAGATGAAGTCTGCATCCAAGCATACTGGTCGGGATGGCTCTCGACGACGAAGCCGCCAACTCGTGCGACCGTCCACCACCGCGTCTTCAATCCGCGATCACCCGGCCGTGGTTGATTTCCGCTCAGGGCGACCGGTAATCCTGCAGTCGTGAAACGATGCTCCGGCAGGAACAAAGAAGGCGAGTGGCGGCGGCGCCGTGTCGTCGCCGACAGGGGGAAATCCCTCTATGGCGCCATCTTTCCCGAGACTAGAATTTCCCCAAGGGTCGCAACGGCTGGCAGGAGGGGCAACATGGTCAGATTCGCATTCGATTGGAGATTGCCGGCGGGAATCTGCATGGCCGCGGCCTGTGTGGCCGCCGGGCCCGCCTCCGCCCAGCAGACGCTGGAGGAGGTCATCGTCACGGCACAGAAACAACCCAGCACGCTGCAGGACGAGCCCATTGCAATCACCGCCGTAACCGGAGATGAGATCGACCGTGCCGGCGGCGTCGACCCGGAAGTGCTCGGTGTCCTGGTGCCCAACATCCATGTCGGAGAAGAGACCAATCGCGACGGCATGCAGATCACGATTCGCGGCGTCTCGGGCACCGACGTGCGCAACGGCGCCGATCCCACCACGGCGTTTCACGTCGACGGCAGCTATGTCACTCGACTGTCCGGCGCCAACGCCTATTTTTTCGACGTGGAACGCATCGAGGTTCTGAGGGGGCCCCAGGGCACCCTGTACGGCCAGAACAGCACGGCGGGCGTAATCAACGTCATCACGAAAAAGCCGAGCCTCCAGGGCTTCGGGGGATCCCTCGAACTGACCGGCGGAAACTACGGGCTCTTCCAGGGCAAGGGCGCATTGAACATTCCCGTGTCCGATCAACTGGCGGCACGGCTCGCGTTCATCGCCAACAACCGGGATGGTTACCGCGAAAATGCCCCGGCGAAAGACGGTGACGATGCCGATGAACTGGGATTGCGGGGCCACGTTCTCTTCGAACCCTCCGAGGAGACTTCTGCCCTGTTCACCGCGGAGTACTATCAACGCAAGGGAGTGGGCGGCGTTGCCTCGTTCCATTCGTTCCCGGGCGATGCGAGCGGGCTGGCAAGCCGCGATCCGGCGGACGTCAATCCGATCGACACCGAGGGCTATCGTGACAACGCCGATGTCAACCTTCGCCTTGAGCTGAATCAGGGTCTCGGGGCCGTCGAGCTGACCTATCTCGGTGCCTACCGTGACCATGAACGCGACTTTCTCGCTGACGCCGACTTCACGGCATTGGCCGAGATCCATTCATTCGTGCAGGAACAGACCGACTCCGAAACCTGGACCCACGAAATCCGTCTGTCAACGGCCGGCGACGGGCCGCTGCAAACCATCGTGGGCGGCTATTACCTGCGCGAGGAAATCGACGGAGACTTTCTCGTCGGTCTGACCACCGGCCAGTTTTTCCCGTTCGGCGCGGGCCTGCCCTTCCGCGTGAGGTTCGTCGATCAGGGCCTCACCAACAAGAGCATCGCCGGATTCCTGCACACCATCTACGATCTCAACGATCGGGTTCAGCTCGTCGCCGGCCTTCGCTACACCGACAGCGAAAAGGACAAGGGTGGCACCCTTGACGATGTCGGCAAGACTGCCGATGCGGCCGTCGGCAGCTTTCAGACCGTGGGTTTCGCAACCGGACCTACCTTTTTCCTCGCTCCCCAGATCTCGAACCCCTCGTTTGACGAGACAACCTGGAAGGTGGGCATCAATTTCAGGCCGGACGACGACAACCTGCTGTATGTCAGCGTCAGTACGGGATTCAAGGCGGGAGGGTTCAATCGCGGCAGCCAGGCCTTCCCCGGCGCCGATTCCCTTGTGACCTTCGAGCCGGAAACGGTCAGCGCGTTCGAAGCGGGCTGGAAGGCGGACCTGTTCGGGAACCGGGGCCGGCTGAACGTGGCGGCGTTCTACTACGACTACGACGACCTGCAGCAGGCCCAGACCTTTACCGACGCCTCCGGAACCATCACCAACCAGACGATCAACGCCACGTCCGCCAAGGTGTGGGGCCTCGAAGCCGAATTCGATGCGCTGATCGGCGAGTCCGGACGCCTGACCCTGTCCGCCGGCTACCTGGACACGGAGTTCGACACCTTCACCGGCGTCGACGACGCGCTCATCGTCGGTCTCCAGTCGATGGACGCATCCGGCAACCGGTTGACGCGCGCGCCCGACTTCACGGCGACCCTGTCGTTCATCCCCATGGTCTGGTCCGCGCCGTTCGGCGGTTCCGTAGAGCCCCGCATCCAGTTCCACTACGAGTCCGATGTGTCGCTGGGCATACTCGACCGGCCCTTCGAACGCCAGGGCTCCTTTACCAGGACAAACCTCAGTCTGCTCTATACCTCCGCCGACGCGGCGTGGCACGTCGAGTTGTTCGCACGGAACCTGGAAAACGAAGACGTCGCCACCTATCAGGAATGCTTCGATTTCCGCCAGGTCGGCGGCCCGGTGCGGCAATGCGAGCGGACCTACGCGGCGCCGCGCACCTGGGGCGGCAGGATAGGATTCAGTTTCTAGGCCCCGCCCGCCGGTACGCCTCGAAACACGAACGATTGCCGGTTAGCCCAGAGGCAGCCGCAGGCCGATTCGACGGTAGACGATGGACGAAAACGGGGGAAACCCGCACCATTCCGGCAACGCCGAGCCCCCACGCGAGGTCAGGCTGTACGATGACCTGACCGTCAGCTTCCACGAGGCAGGCCGCGGTCTGCCCATCGTTTTCATACCGGGCTGGACCATGACCGGCAGGATGTTTTCGAAGAACCTGCACGCCCTGTCCCGCGAATATCGGGTCATCGCCTTCGACCCCCGCAGCCACGGTCGTTCCACGGCAACGGCGACCGACAACAACTACTACCAGCACGGCCGCGACCTCGCCGAACTCCTGGACGCGCTGGCCATCGAGGAGTGCATTCTGATCGGCTGGTCGATGGGGGGGATCACCGCGTATTCCTATCTCGAGCAATACGGCACCCGTCGGGTGCGGGGACTGGTCAGTGTCGATGTGTGCCCGAAGCCGGTGCGAACGCGCCAGGACGAATGGGGCATCGGGCCGCTCGAGCAGGTGCGGCGGATACAGGCCAGCGTCACGTCACCCGATCAGTCCGCATTCATCCGCCGTTACGCCGGCAACGACTACCTGACCGCCCCGGCCGGCGCCGACTTCGTGGACTTCATCGCCTCGGAGTCCATGAATACCCCGGCGACAACGGCTGCCCTGCTGCTCGCGGACGGCAATCTCTGCGACTACACGGAAGTCGCCAGTGAAGCCGACCGGCAGGTTCCCATACTGCACGTCGTCAGCGAGAAAGCGGAGACCCCCGCCGCCGATTGGCTGACCAGGAACATGCCGAACTCGAATATGCGGGCACTCGGCGCGCACATGATGTTCTGGGAGTTCCCCGACGAGTTCAACCAGTGCGTGACCGAGTTCGTCCGCGGCATTTCCACCGCGGCCGGGCAATCGCTTTGGCAATCCGCGGACTGAGGCCCGCCTCGCTCGGCCGGGACTCAGCGCTGACCAAAGTTGGTTGTCGACTTGAATCGATGCGGCTAGTCGACCAGCAGCGCGACCAGAGAAGCCTTGTTCACGGCTCCCGTCTTGCTGTAGATGACCGACAGGTAGTTTTCGACGGTCTTCGCGCTGATGCCGATGGCGCCGGCAATCGCCTGGTTGGTCATGCCCAGGGCAACCAGTTTGGCCACGTCCACCTGCCGGGGAGTGAGGTTGAAATTTCGTAATCGAACCGCGGAGAGCCCGGCGTGGGAAGGCGAGAGGGCCACGCACAGAAACTGCCGCGAACCGTCGTCATGCCGGATTGTGTCGACGTGCCAGAGTTTCTTCGAAGGGAGATCCACGTTGCGGATGGACCTGCACGGCCCCGAGTTGGCGTTCCCGCGTTTCAACTCAACCAGTTTCCGGGCAAGTTCGCTACGAAGAAGACGGAATACATCGACTCCGCCGAGTTCGTCGAGAGTACTGAGATTGTGCGCGCGCAGGAGCGCTGAGGCGTCACCGGCGAAACTCTGCAAAGTGAAGGACTCATCGAGCACCAGGTATCCGGAAATCTGCGAAGCCTCGAGCAACCGCTTCAATACCTCGGCTTCCCTGGCACTCGCCCGTTCCCTCTGGCGGAACCGAAGCGCCATTCCCAGGTAAGGAATGACGAGGCGCACCATGGCGAGATCCTTGTCGCTGTATGGATCCTGGGATCTCAATCTGTGCAGACCGATCAGCCCGAACGGCGTCGACTGGGAGGAAAGGCCGAAGATCATTGCCTGGTGGATTCCCGTTTTGGCAATGAAGTCCCGATAGAACTCCGTGCTGACGTAGGACCGTTCGCTCTCGACGACCCGGTCGGTGGTGGAAATCGCGAAGGGATCGCTGAAGTTGTTCCGATAATCCCGAAGCACCGGATCCAGGTACTGGTAGTAATCGATGTACGAGCGCATGTGCCCGGGGTCGGCAATGTAGGAGCGCCCCGACGATAGCCCGATGCCACTGTCTTCAGCCTCGAACTCGATGAAGACGCCCGACACGGAGTTCAGCAGCGTCAACAACTCGGCTGTGACGATTTCGCCAAAGCTGTCCTCGCTCACGCACTCCCGCGCAAGGCTGCCGATGCGCGTGACGCCGTTCAGTTCATTGGCGGTGAAATTGACCATCCCGGTAATTCTATCCCCGAACCATGTCCATCACACGGCCCGGGGTCTCCAGGCGGTCGGCCAGATCCTCGCCCACCCCTTCCCGTACACGCTTGAGCGACGTGGTGGGCCTGCTCAACCACCCGGGTCAGGCGGTGCCCACTTCGTCAGCCTGTCAATGGGGGGATGATCAGGCCATCGAACGCGGCTTCCTGCGGCGCCGGGGATCATGCGGTGGCGGTGTATGCTTGATACCGTTCCCCAACTCACACTGCGGCTATTGCCATGACACACGAAGAGCGTCTGACTGCGTTGGAAACCAGCTTTCAACGCTTGCAGGACATCGAAGCGATCAAACAACTCAAGGCGCAATACCTCAACGCCTGCGACCGCCAGGACCCGGAAGCGGTGCGTGACTGTTTTGCCGAAGGAGAGGTCATCATCGACATGTCCTACTTCGGCCACTGCCGGAACCGTGACGAATTCGTCGATGACGTTTTCGTGCCCCGCGGCTGTCACGATCACGTTCTCGACATGCACCACTGCAGCAACCCGGAGATCGAGCTGCTGTCAGAAACCGAAGCCCGGGGTACCTGGGCGTTGAACTACCGGAACATCAACACCCAGGACCACACGCTGACGCTGCTCAGCGCCCTGTACCACGACGAGTACCGCAAGATCCGTGGACAGTGGAAGATCAGCCGCTCGCGCACCGAGTACCGCACGGCGCTCAACTGCAGTTACGAACCCGGCACCCTGCAAGTGCAGGTTGCCGCGCGCTCCCTGGTGGAGAGTTGAGGCTCCTACCCGAGAAACGCCTGCCCGCCGTCAAGCGCGATGCTCTGGCCCGTCACGTAGCGGGAGCCCGCGCTGCACAGTTGCACCACGAAGCGCCCGATGTCTTCTTCACACTCACCGACCCGCCGCTGCGGGATCGAGCGCTGGAAGGCTTCCGCCTCGTCCGGGTTGTTCTCCATCCACCAGAGCAATCCCGGCGACTTGGCGTGAGGAAGAATGACGTTCGCTCGAATGCCGTCCGCACCCCATTCACAGGCAGCGGCGCGGGTCAGTGAGCGGATAGCCTCCTTCACCGCCGCGTAGGCGCCGTATCCCGACATGTCCCAGCGCTTGGCCGCGGTGCTGGCCAGGTTGACGATGCAGCCATCTCCCTTGAGATGCGGATAAGCGAGTTTCATCAGCCGCAGCACAGCCAGGGGCCCGGATTCGAAACCGGCGCCGAAGGCTTGATCAGTCAACTGATGCAACGTGCCCAGGGGCACTTCCTGAGCATTGTTGACCAGAATGTTGAGCCCGCCGAACGCTTCCACGCAGGCATCGACCGCATGAGCCAGGTCGGTGCTGTTCTTGACGTCGCAGCGCACCGCAACCGCCTCGCCGCCCCGTGCTTCAATCTCGCGGGCGCTCTGCTCAAGCTTGGCAAGCGTGCGCCCCGCCAGGGCGACGCGAACACCAGCCCGCCCGAGCGCAAATGCAATCCCCTGGCCCACGCCCTGCCCCGCTCCGGTGACCAGGGCCGCCTTGCCCTGCAATTCGTTCATGATCGTCCCCGGACCATGTCCATCACACGGCCAAGGGTCTCCAGGCGGCTGGCCAGATCCTTGCCCACCGGATGCACCCTCAACGTGGTGACACCGGCAGCCCGAAAGGCCTCTACCCGCTCCCGCACCATGCTCTCGTCGCCGAGCAGGTTGTTGCGCCTCACCATCTCCGTGGGGACCCTGGCGGCCGCTTCCTCGCGCCGGCCGCTCACCCACAACTGCTGCACCTCGCGCGCCGTGTCTTCCCAACCGCCGCGCCGGTACGCTTCGTTGTAGAAATTGGTCTTCGGCGAACCCATGGCGCCGAGCGTGAATGCCATTCCGGGTTTCAGCGGTGCGGCGAGCGCTTCGATGTCGTCGCCGAAGGCCACCGCGCCACCGGCCTGAATGTCGATGTCGGCCAGCGACCGGCCGGCCGCCTCCGCACCGCGCCTGATGAAGCCGAGGTGCGCGGATTCCGCGTCTTCCGGCGTGAACGAGGTGCCGAGCCACCCATCGCCCGCCTCGCCCGTGTATTCGAGCGCTTTCGGAGCCAGGGTCGCGAAATAGATGGGAATGTCCGGGTTGCCGGGCTGGGCCAGGCGCAGGGCCTTGCCCTCCCCGCCCGGCAACGGCAACCGG
>JAPOON010000863.1 GCA_026713405.1 Gammaproteobacteria bacterium | reverse complement strand
CCCCGCCGAACTTCGGGCTTGAGTACGAGCAGCTGCGACTGGACGATGCGCGGCTTGTACTCCCGCGTTTCCTGCTTTACCGGGTTCCAGCCCACGTACAGCGCCGCGACCGCCGCGACATGGAGCAGGGCCGCCAGCAGCAACGGCACGCTGTAGTAACGGAACGCGTAGAGCATTCGATCAGCCTTCGAGGTCCAGGGGGTCGGTTATCAGGCCGACGCTCTCGGCGCCCGCCTTCTGCAGCACCGACATCACCCGCACCACCATGCCGTAGTCCAGGCGGTGATCGGCCTTGACGTACACCGGCACGTCCGGCCGGGCGCGCAGCACCTTCGCCGACTGGTCTTCCAGGGAATAGACGGTAACCCGGGTGCCCTCGTCCTCCGCACTCTGAATGCCGAGGTTCACGAAGATGGCGCCGTCCTCCCGTATCGAGATGACCAGCGGATCGTCCGCCGTATCGGTAATGGGCTCTGACGGCGCTTCCGGCAGATCCACCAGCACGCCCTGGGTCAACAGCGGCGCCGTGGCCATGAAAATGACCAGCAGCACCAGCATGACGTCGATGTAGGGAACCACGTTTATCTCCGACATCGGCCGGCGGCGACTGACCGTCGAGCCGCTCACGAGCGTTTCGCCACGGTGGCCTGGGCGGCGCGCTGCAGGATGCTGGTCACCTCGTCGCTGAACGATTCGATGCGCTTCATCGAGACCTCCACTCTTGCGGAGAAACGGTTGTAGGCGATTACCGCGGGAATGGCGGCAAAGAGGCCCATGGCGGTGGCCACCAGCGCCTCGGAGATGCCCGGCGCCACCGAGGCCAGCGTCGCCTGGCTCATGTTGGCCAGGCTGCGGAACGAGTTCATGATGCCCCAGACGGTGCCGAAGAGGCCCACATAGGGGCTGGTGGAACCCACGGTGGCCAGAAAGGTGAGGTGGGTGCCGAGCCGCTCCTCCTCACGGGTCAGCGCCACCCGCATGCCGCGCTGCACGCCCTGCATGATGGACTCCACCCCGGAGCCGGCCTGCTCCGAGAGCCGCACGAATTCCTTGAAGCCGGCGACGAATACCGTCTCGATGCCGGTGAGATCCTCGCGCCCGTCGAGTTCCACGTACAGTTCCCGCAGGTCGACGCCGGACCAGAAGTGGTCCTCGAATTCGTCCGCCTCGGACTGCACCCGGCGCAGGAAGAACCAGCGCTGGAAGATCATCATCCAGGAGGCGATGGAGGCCACCGCCAGCATGAGGATGACGATCTGCACCAGCAGGCTGGCATTGGCAATGAGCTCGAATATGGAAAGTTGTTCAGGCACGGTTTCGAATAGGTTCCAAGTCAGTTTTTGCGCAGGTCCAGGGCTACCTGGGGATTCCCGGCCGGGCTGACCCCTTCGGGCGCCGCCAGGCCGAAGTGCAGATACGCCTTGCCCGTCGCCACGCGCCCCCGGGGGGTGCGCATCAGGAATCCCTGCTGGATCAGGTAAGGCTCGAGCACATCCTCAATGGTATCGCGTTCCTCGCTCAGCGCCGCCGCCAGGGAGTCGAGGCCCACGGGGCCGCCGGAGAACTTGTCGATGATGGTCTGCAGCAGGCGCCGGTCCATGTTGTCGAAGCCCTCGCCGTCTACATTCAGCATGTTCAGCGCCTCGTCCGCCGTCTTGCGGTTGACGGCGCCGT
>JAPOON010000862.1 GCA_026713405.1 Gammaproteobacteria bacterium | reverse complement strand
TCGAGCGTAGCCCGAATCCGCACATGACGCTGGCGGCCGGCCCCCACCGCTGCCTTGGTTCTCACCTGGCGCGCCGTGAGCTCCAGGTTGCCCTGGAAACCTGGCTGCAGCGCATTCCGAACTTTCAGATCGAGGACGGCTATGAAGTGGTCGCCCATGCGGGGCTGCAGGCAGTGCGCGAACTGCGCCTTGTCTGGTAGGGGCAGTCCCTCTTTAAATGCGGTCCATCGGCCAGAATACCCGACAACACCCTGCAAAAAACGCCAGGCGCTTGCGACTTCGAGACGCGCAAGCGCGTGCTGCAGGACACCTGGGTCCGGTTGTATCACCTGCCGGTGTGATGCCGCGCGACAAAAGCACGCGCACTGCCTGGTGGGTTTGGCCCTGGCGTTCGAGTACCCTTCGGCCGGAGTCATGGCAAACGAGGACGCAGAGTGAATTCGACCCCCCGCGCTGACAGCCGCCCGCTGCCGCTCGCCGGCATCCGGGTGCTGGACCTGTCCGGGGAGACCGCGCCCGTCTGCGGTCAGATGCTCCCCCTGTTCGGCGCCGACGTGGTACTCGCCGAGCGCGGGCCGAGCCGCGACCGTAGCAGAGACTTTGCCTGGCTGGCGGCAAATGCCGGCAAGCGCAGCCTGGCACTGGACGAGGCCGGTTCGGCCGATGTGCTGGCCGAACTGTGCCGCGTGGCCGACGTGGTGATCGACGGCGACCCCGGGAACCCGCTTGATTTCGACCCCCGCGTCGCGTCCCCGGGCCTCATCCACGTCACCGTCAGTCCCTTCGGCCTCGCCGGGCCGCATGCCGACTGGCTCGACAGCGAGCTCATTGCCCAGGCGGCCGGCGGGCTGCTGTTTCTTTCCGGCAGTGAGGACCATCCCCCGGCACAGATCGGTGTCCCGCTGGCCACCGGCGTTGCAGGCGCCCAGGCCGCGTGCGCCGTGCTCATCGCCCTGGCCCAGCGGCGCCGGACCGGCGCCGGCGCGCGCATCGACGTGTCGCGCCAGGAGAGCGTCGCCTGCCTGCTCTACGTCACCGAGTACATGGCTCACATCGACAAGCGGTCCGGCCGGCGGGGCGAAGTGCCGCTGACCTTCAGTGGCCGCAGGCTCACGCGCAAGGCATTCTGGCGCTGCGCTGACGGCTACCTCACCTGGACCCTCTGGACCGGCCCGGGCATGGGGCGCAAAAACGAGCCCATGTTCGAGTGGATGCGCGACGAAGGCGTGCCCGAGGCCGCGCAATTGCTGGCCATGCCCTGGGAGAAGATGGGCACCGACGATCTGACCGTGGAGCTGATCGAGCACGTCAACCGGGTGATGGGAGACTTTTTCGCCCAGCGTACCAAGCGGCAGATCGACCGCCAGGCGCTCGAGCGACGCATATTGCTGTTCGTGGTGCAGAGCCTGGAAGAAGTGGCCAACAGCGAACAGCTCCTTGCCCGGGAGGCATTCGAATCGTTCGAACTGCCCGGTGGCCGGGCCGTCAGTATCGTTTCCCGGCCGGCGCGCTCAACCGCCTACGCGGTGGAAGTTGCGGGTCAGGCGCCGGCGTGGGGCGCCGACACCGAAGCCGTGCGAACGCAGTGGCTTGCCCATGCGCCCACACCCGCCACGCCATCACCCGTCTTATCCCCGACGCCATCCGGCTCACTCCCGTTCGCGGGCATTCGCGTGCTCGATTTCGGCTGGGCCATCGTCTCCCCGCTCACCACCCGCATGCTGTCGATCTTCGGCGCCGACGTGGTCAAGGTGGAGTTTCGCGGGCGGCCCGATACCCTGCGCATGACGGGCCCCTATCCCCAGGGCCACCCGTCGATGGACGGCAGTTCGGTATTCGTGAGCGTCAATGCCGGCAAGCGCAGCCTCGGCGTCGACATCAACCATCCCCAGGGCCGCGAACTGCTGTATCGCATGGCCGGTCAGGCGGATGTGGTGTGTGAGAACTTTACCCCGGGGACCGCCGTGCGGCTCGGCTATGGCTACGATAAATTCCGCGCCATCCGCGAAGACATCATCATGCTGAGCCTGTCGATGCAGGGGCAGACCGGTCCGCGCGCCGACCAGCCCGGGCTCGGCAACCACCTGCAGGCCATGAGCGGCCTCGACTTCATGACCGGCTACCCCGATGGCCGTCCCCAGGGGCCCAACCAGGTACTGCCCGACTTCGTCGGGCCCTGGATGGCCATCGCCGCATTGACCTGCGCCCTGGAGCACCGGCACCGAACCGGGCAGGGCCAGTACCTGGACATCGCCCAGTTCGAGTCGATCATGCTCTACCTGCAGCCGGCGCTCATCGAATACGGGGTCACCGGAGCCTCGCCGGAGCGGCGCGGCAACAGTTCTCTCAGCCACGCACCACACGGCGTCTATCCGGGCAAGGGCGACGAGCGCTGGATCGCCATCGCCATCACCTGCGATGCCGAATGGCGGGCACTGCACGCATGCCTGCCACAAGCCCTGCGCGGGCGCTTCAATGCCGGCCTGTCCACCCCGGAACGGCTCGACCGCGCGACGGAACTGGACGCGGCACTCGCCGAGTGGACCGCCGCGCACGATCCGGGCGAGCTGGCGGGCAGGCTGCAGGCGCACGGCGTGCGCGCCCATCTGGTCTGCACGGGTCAGGACCTGCTCGACGACCCGCAACTCGCTTTCCGCGGGCACTACTTCACCCGCGAGCACTCCAAGCTCGGGGCGTCGCTGATGGTCGCCACCTCGTTTCGAATCAGCAGCGCCGAGCCCCTTTTCAAGCCGGGGCCGCGCTATGCGAGCGACTCCGTACAGGTGCTGGAGGACTGGCTGCAGGTCGAAGCGGACGAACTCGCCGACCTGCTGGCCACGGGGGCCATCGTCACGTAGCTCGACAGGAGCATTACCGCGCATGCGCGAGCGCACCAGCGTCTGCACCATGGCCTGGGCCGGCGGCAGGTGAGGGCACAGGTGTCCCGAGCGGTCCGAACAGCAGGCGCCCGGCGGCTGAATTGCGCCGGATTGTCGAACGCGACTAGTATCCGGCTACCCGGCGCTCGAACGGCCGCAAGCAGCGAACCCCATGACTGACGAAATTGTCGTCAACACCGTCTGTGCCCACAACTGTGGCGGACGCTCGCCACTGGCCTGCACCGTACGCGACGGCCGCCTGGTGCGTGTAGCGCCCGCCGAGCACCCGGACCCCCGCTACCGGGGCCTGTGCGTGCGCTGCCTGACCCTGCCGCAATGGGTCTATGCCGAGGAGCGCATCGCCACGCCCATGCGGCGTACGGGCGGGCGCGGCAACGGCGAATTCGAGCCGGTAAGCTGGGACGATGCACTGGACGAGATCGCCGGGCGGTTCACGGCCCTGATCGATGCCCATGGCGCCGCAAGCATCGCGTTTTCCCGCACCTCGGGGTCATCACAACTGGCCAACTACAGCCGCCTGGCGGCGCTGATCGGCGGCGGCGGCAGCGCCAACTTCTTCGGCGGCGTGGACATGGCCGTGCACATGGGCCTTAACAACGTGCTGGGTTTCAAGGGCATGTTCGGGCAGGCCGCCAACGAGTGGACTGACCGGCCCAATGCCAGAAACTACCTGGTGTGGGGCAACAATCCCGCGGAAACGTCCATGACCTCCATGCGTTTCCTACTCGATGCGCGCGCAGCCGGCACCGAGATCATCGTCATCGACTCGCGTTACTCGGCAACCGCCATGCACGCCACCTGGTGGATCGCGCCGCGCCCGGGCACCGACCTGGCTCTGGCGCTGGGCATGTTGCACGTACTCATCGACGAACAACTGATCGATGAGCCGTTCACCATCGCACACACGGTCGGCCCGTTGCTGGTGCGCAAGGACAACGGCAGGTTTCTGCGCGAGTCCGATGTGTCTGCTACACGATCGGGCAATGGGTATCTCGTGGTCGACGCTGTCGGCACCCCCGGCGATTTCTCGGCGGTTTCCGCCCCCCGGCTGCGCGGGCACTTCGAAGTCGGCGGCCACGCGCTGACAACGGCCTTTACCTTGCTCACCGAACTGGTGGCCGGCTATCCGCCCGACCGCGTCGCCGACATCACGGGGGTCGCGGCCGGCGAGATCCGCGAACTCGCCCGGAGTTACGCCAACGGCCCTTCCACCATCGGCTTCGGCTATGGCGTCGATCGCTACCTGCACGCCGAGGTGCTCACTCGCGCCGCCGCCACCATGGCGGTACTCACCGGCAACATCGGCAAGCCGGGCAGCGGAGTCGGCGTGCAAAGCCACGGCATCGGTAGCCGCATGGCCGCGCTCGGCCCCACGCCACCGCTACCGGACTGGGCCGGGACCGAGTCGATTCCCAATATCGAAGTCGGTTCCCGGGACCTGCCGGTGCGCGCCCTGTTCTGCCAGGGCGACTGGCTGAACCAGCGCATGGCGCACATGGAGCGCGCCCGCGAATACCTCGAGAGCCTGGAGTTCGTGGTGACCGTGGATCACTTCTGGCAGACCACCGCCGAGTGGTCCGACATCGTGCTGCCCGCCTCCACCTTCCTGGAAGGCCGCGAACGGGTGCGCGACGTGGCGATGGCCGGCAACAGCGTGATGCTGCGCCAGCCGGTCATCCCGCCGGTGGGCGATTCGCGCCCCGACAGCGAGATCGAAAAGGCGCTGGCCGAACGGCTGGGGCTGGGCGAGTACTTCGAAGTCACCTGCGAAGACATGGTGCGCGCGCAGATCGATGGCTCCACCGACCCGGCCATGCAGGGCATAACCTTCGATGGCCTGCTCGCCCGGGGTGGCAGCGCCGCACTCAAGGTGCCACGCACGCCCAACGTGCAGTTCCCCGATCTCAGGTTTCCCACGGCCACCGGCCTTGCAGAGTTCTACGTGGAAGCGCTCGCGCCGCTCGGGGAAGCCCTGCCCGTATACCGGGAAGACCACGAAGCCCTTCCCGGCCACCCCAACGCGGACGAGTACCCGTTGGTCCTGGTGCAAGCCCACGCCCGGCAACGGGCCCACTCGACCTTCTTCAACACCCGCTGGACCCTGGAGGTCTGGCCGGAACCGGTGCTGGAGCTCAATCCCGCCGATGCCGGCGCGCGGGGATTGACCGATGGCGACCTGGCCGAAGCGTTCAACGCACGGGGAAATGCCGTGGCGCGCGTGGCGGTCAGCGCCGACTACCCCCCCGGCATGGCCAACCTGTCGGAGGGATGGAAGCAGAACCAGTACGTGGCAGGGAACGTGCAGGCACTCACCAACGGCGACATCAACCCCGCGCAGCGACACCTGTGGGGCCACGCCAACATTCCCTTCTACGACACCCGGGTTGAAGTGCGGCCCTGGCGGCGGGAGCCATCGCGATGACCCGGTGGGCCATGACTTTCGATCTCGACCGCTGCATCGGCTGCTGGGCCTGCGCGGTGGCCTGCAAGGTGGAAAACAGCGTCGGCGAGGGCCTCTGGTGGCAGCAGGTCGACACCATCGGCGGTACGCAGCGCGACACCGCCGCCGGCACCTTTCCCGAACTCGACAAGCACTACCGGCCGCGCAACTGCTTTCACTGTGCGGACCCGCCTTGCCTGCCCGCCTGTCCGGAGGGCGCAATCAGCCAACGCCCGGACGGCATCGTGGCAATCGACTACGACGCTTGCACCGGCTGCGGCGACTGCATTCCGGCCTGTCCCTACGATGCCATCAGCCTCAACAGGACCGCCCCCGTCCTTCCCCACGGGCTGGAAAACGGGCACGGCGATGCCGCCGTACCACCACGGCGGGCAGGCATCGCGGAAAAGTGCACGTTCTGCGCACACCGCCTCGACCGCGGCGAGGACCCCGCCTGCGTTGCCGCCTGCCCGACCCAGGTCATCAGCTTCGGCGACCTCGACGATGCCGGCAGCACCGTCGCCGAGCATGCTGCCAGACACGAGGCGCACCGTCCCCGGGAAGCTTCCGGAGCCCAGCCGTCGGCCTGGTACCTCCCTTATTCCATCGGCTCGCGCCAAAGACGCAGTGGCAGCAGCTAGCCCTCGCATCCTGTCAACCAACTACTGCAAACAAAGTTCAGCATGTATTCTGCGCCCCCGGATCGCTCATTCAGATGCATGGTGACAGAACGTAATGGTTGACCTGTGCCCGGACGACACCCCGGAACTCAAGGCGTGGCGCCACGAGGTTCGCGACTTCCTCGAAGAAGCCCTGCCCGAGCCCTGGACCTTCTGGTACGACTACGACGAGAACCCCGAGTCCTGGGACCGCTATCTCGCCTTCTGGCGCCAGGTAGGAAAGAAGGGGTGGACGGCCCTGACGTGGCCCGCCGAGTACTACGGCCTCGGCCGCCCGGCCATCGAGAAATGGATCCTGGAAGAAGAGTTCGTCAACCACGATGTGCCCACTTACCCGGTGATCGGCATGCACGTCGCCGGCTACCTGTTGCGCCTCGGCACCCACGAACAACGCCGCCGGCACCTGAAGGGCATCGCTGACGCCACCGTGCTCTGGGGCGAGGGGTACAGCGAGCCGGGTGCGGGGTCTGACCTGGCACGGCTGACCACCAGGGCGCACCGCGACGGCGACGACTGGGTGATCAACGGCCAGAAGACTCTCGGCACCGCTGCCCACTTCTGCCAGTGGATGTCGGTCCTGGCGCGCACCGACCCCGACGCGCCGCGGCATGCGGGCATTTCCTGTTTCCTGGTGCCGCTGGATGCCCCGGGCGTCGAGATGCTGCCCCTGGACAACATGGCGGACGGTCGCCAGAACATGACCTACTTCGATGACGTGCGCGTACCGGCCGACAGCCTGCTCGGCGATGAGAACCAGGCATGGACGCAGATCTGGTTCGGCATGGGCGGCGAACGGCTCGACAACGCCGGCCCCAGCTTCGGCCCCCACGCCATGCGCATCGTGCCGCTCTTGAACCGGGTCATCCGCTACTGCACCCAGACCACCCGCGGCGGCCGCCGTCTCGCCGACGACCCGGTGGTGCGCCAACAGCTCGGCGAACTCATGATGGGTGTGGAGGCCATCAAGCTGCAGGCCTATGAGATGTACGGCAACGCACGATCGGCCAGGCCGAACCGGTTCGGCGAGGCGTCGATGCACATGCACCAGGCCGTATTCAAGGAATTCTGGCCGCACCTGGCGCAGGTGTGCATGGAAATCGTCGGCCCCATGGCGCAGATACAGGGCGGCCCGTGGGCGCAGCTCAACGGCGACATCGAGCACTACTTCAGAGCCTCGTTCGGCAACCACGCCGGCGGCACATCGCAGCTCAAGCGCATGGTGCTGGCCACCCGCGGCCTCAACCTGCCGCGCTGAAATCGGGAAAACGCCATGGGCATCGATCTGCAACTCAGCGAAGAGCAGGAACTCATCGGCACTACGGCCAACGAGTTTTTCGGCAAATACTGCCCGCCGGAACTGGTGCGCGAATACGAAACGGGCGCATCGGACTTCCCCGGGGAACTCTGGTCACGGATGGCCGAACTGGGCTGGCTCGGCATGCCGTTCCCGGAACGCCATGGCGGGCTGGGCCTGGCCATGCTGGACATGATTCCGCTGTACGTCGAACTCGGCCGGCACCTGGTGCCCTGCCCGCTTCTCGATACCGCCGCCCTTGCCGGCGGTCTCATCAGTGCCCTCGGCAGCGAGGACCAGAAAAAAGAGCTGCTGGGGGGCATTGCCCGGGGCGAGTCCGTGATTACCCCCGCCATCATGGAGCCCGACGGCGGTTACGGACCCGAGGCCGTGCAGCTCGAAGCCAGGCCCGACGGATCGCAATTCGTGCTAAGCGGCACCAAGGTGCTCGTCGCCTGTGCGCGCTCCGCGGACAAGCTGCTTTGCGCTGCCCGCACGGCAACCCATGCGAACGGTAACGGCATTACCCTGTTCCTGGTCGACCCCCGGGCAGCCGGCGCAACCATCGAGCGCATGCCCAACATTGCCGGCTACCCGCTGTATGCGGTGACGTTCGACCGGGTGTCCGTACCGCGGGAAGCCCTGGTCGGCGACCCTGACGCGGCATGGCCGACCCTCTACGAGACGACGATGAAAGCCGCGGTACTGCAATCGGCGATGGTGGTCGGCGCCGGCGAGCGCGTACTGGCAATGACCACCGACTACGCCAGGGAGCGGGAGCAGTTTGGCCAGGCCATCGGCAGGTCCCAGGCGGTGCAGTCCCTCTGTACCGACATCGCCATACACTGCCACTGGACCCGCCTGCTCACCCTGCAGGCCGCCTGGCGCATCGACTCCGGCCGGCGCTTTTTCCGCGAGGCGGCGCTTGCCAAGGCCTCCGCCAGCCGCGGCGCCGCCGCCATGACCTTCGCCGCCCACGAGGTGCATGCCGGCATTGCCTTTGTCGTCGATTACGACCTGCAGCTATACACCCGCCGCGCCAAGCACTGGGAATACAACCTGGGAGACCTGCGCTACCACCTCGACCGGGCCTGCGCGGAAAGCGGCCTGTAGAAAAAAGCCGCATTGCCTGAATTCAGTGTACGAACCCGCTTGCCGCTCAATCGCGTACGGGTTTCTTTGGCCATCCTGCTACAGGCGATCAGACATCCCACACCAGGGGCAGGCTGCCGAGGCAGACCAGGCCACCGTCGTAGCTGAGTTCCGCGCCCTCCTGCAGGCGAAACGGCGGCACGCGCTCCAGCATCTGGGTTACCGCGATACGCAGTTCGCGCCGCGCCAGGTGCGACCCGGCACAGCGATGCACGCCGGCGCCGAAGCCAAGGTGAGGGTTCGGCGCCCGGCAAAAATCGATCCGCTCCGGCTCGGGGATGGTCGCCGGGTCGTGGCTGGCGAAGTAGGTTGCGCACATGACAAAGTCGCCCTCGCGCATCTGCACGCCATGAAACTCGTGATCACGGGCCAGTACCCGGCTGGTGTTGATCCAACTGTGAAAACGCACCAACTCCTCGATGGCGTCCGGGATCAACCCGGGGTCATCGCGCAGCCGCTGCTGCTCAGCGGGATATTCGGCCAGGTAGCGGAACACATGGCCGAGACCGGCCGTGACCGTATCGAGGCCCGCCAGGAACAGCAGGAAGCCCATGTCCTCCAGCTTGTCCTGGGCGATGGGCTCGCCGTCGATGCGCGCCTTGACCAGCTGGCTCAGCAGGTCATCGCCGGGGTTAGCCCGCTTTTCTTCCGCCAGCTCGGCGATCATCGATGCGACCTGCACCCCCGCGGCCTGTCGTTCTTCGGTAGTTTCGCCGTGAAACATGGTGCGCTCCCATTTTGAGAACTGTTCCCGCCGCTCGAGCGGGAACCCCACCAGTTCCATGAGCGCGATGATCGGAAACACGCGCGCGTACTCGACCATGAAGTCCACCGAACCGCGCCCGGCAAATCCGTCGATGATCTCGGCGGAGAGTTTTCTGAGCGGTTCTTCCAGGCCGTTGATCATCTTCGGCGAGAACTCCGAGGCCAGGAGCTTGCGATACTTGGTGTGCTCCGGCGGGTCGAGTTCCAGGGGAACCAGCTTTCTAGGCCACGCGGTCGTCCCGCCGCCCACGACAATGCGGCTGGAAAATAATTCGCCGTTCTTGAAGACCTCGCGCATCAAGCCGGCCGTCTGCACCACCCAGGTGCCCCCAGCCCGGCTCGGCCGCCAGTCTCTGGGCAGATAGAAAAGGTCCGGCGCCCGTTCGCGCATTCGATCGAGAAGCGCGTAAGGCGACTTCAGTTCTTCCAGGGGATACTCCGGTTCGAAGTCGTAGACAAGCTCCGACGGCACATGGTCAGGAATTGTGTACGCTGCGGTCTCAGCCATGCATGCCTCCCGTATAATTTCTTCCCTTGGGATTAAGTTAACCCATTCACACTGGCTTGCCCACCATCCGGTCGGCGGCTCGAGTCCGCCAGCCGATGCATCCGCAACAGCGATGGGCTATAAAGGCCGATTGCTGAACCAGGAGATTGGAGCATGGACAAGATCGGCGATGTCGCCATCGAGATTCACGATCACGTGGCGCTGCTGGAAATCCAGCGGCCACCGAATAACTTCTTCGACGAAGATCTGATCAACTCCCTGGGAGACGCTTTCGATCTCATGGACGAAACCCCGGAGGTACGCGCCCTGGTGTTGGCCGCCCAGGGCAAGCACTTCTGCGCGGGCCGCAATTTCGCAAGCCCGGAAACGAAGCGCGCCAGTGAAAAGCGCCCCGAGGGGTGGGGCAACGACCTGTATTCCGCCGCGGTGCGGCTGTTCGAAGCCAGGAAGCCCGTGGTCGCGGCCGTACAGGGCGCTGCCGTCGGCGGCGGCTTCGGCCTCGCCGTCATGCCGGACTTTCGCGTCGTCAGCCCCCAGGCGCGCTTCACCGCCAATTTCGCCAAACTCGGTTTTCATCCCGGCTTCGGCCTCACCCACACGCTGCCCAGGCTGATTGGCCAGCAGAAAGCAAACCTGCTGTTCCTCACCGGCCGGCGCATCAACGGCGAAACCGCCTATGAGTGGGGCTTGGCCGACATTCTTACCGACGCCGATTCACTGCGCAGCCGGGCCATGGAATTCGCCGCCGAAATCGCCGAGAACGCGCCGCTGGCCCTGTTGTCCATCCGCAAAACCATGCGCGAAGGGCTCGCCCAGAAGGTGCGCGAGCAGACCGACAAGGAGTGGGAAGAACAGCGCTGGCTGCAGTCGACCAATGACCACCAGGAAGGCCTGAAGGCAGTAGCCGAGCGGCGCGTCGGAAATTTTACCGGCACATAACCGGTCTGTTGCAGTGAATTTTCGTGGCAGCGCCGGCCGGCGGCGCTGTCACGTCATCACGGGCTCCGACTTCATCTGTGCAACGGGCAGCGATCGCTCAATCATCCCGTAGGCCGACTCTTCGCCCCAGGTATACAGCGCCCCGCCCTGATGAAACGGCAAACCCCTGTCGCGATCGTGGGGCCAGTCGCCGAACATGGGAGCCCCCGGCGCAACATACGTGGAATCGTGGGTTTTCCCCGTGATGCGGGTCTGACCTTCGTCGGTTTCAAGTACCACGTCCACGGGGCCGCCATGCGCCACGAATTCCGTCATCCAGGGCGCTTCAACGAGCTTTGCGTATACCTTGCGCCGACCGTCGAAAACATAGCCTTCACTGTATGCCGGCGTGCCGTCGGAGCGCGGTGGGAATGCCATGATGCCGAACGCCCTGCCGCTCGGAAACAATGCCGACTGCCAGCAGTGCCCCGGAAACTCGCCAACATTGCGCACGCCAAACCGGCGAATCTTCAGGCCGGTGCCGGTGAAGGCATTCTCCATTTCGCCGTCGATGGCAAACCGGCCGCTGCACCGGAACAACTGCTCGTGCCGGTGCCCGCCCACGGCGCCTACCGCATTTTCGGTGGCACGGTCGCCAATGCGGGCTGCCTGCTCGCCGGGTGTCCAGGGCGGCACTGCCATCACCGCATCGACTTCGATGCGCAGGCGACGCACCGGCCCTCCCTTTTCGCCCATGACCTGACGCGCGATGGTGGTCTCGTAGGCATCTCCGTCAAACGTCATGCGCCAGCGCCGCAGCGGCTCGAGCACCTCGAACGTGAGCGGGCCCGCGTTCAGCGTCACCGCTCGCCCCTGCACCAGCTTGGCCGGCGCCGGCGCGAATCCCCCTGAACCGATCAATACCCGTCCGTCCGGAAAAGCGATGTTCGCTTCCACGCCCCGGTTTTCCCAGGCCCCGGCCACCGCTTCGATACAGAACCGGGGAAAACCGAAGCGGCCCGCGTCGTCGGAAATCCACATGGAGACGCTCTCGCGCATGGCCGGATCGTCGGGCTTTTCCGGAAGTAGATAGTCCAGTCCCGGATCGTACCCGCCGCTCAATTCCAAGCCGGTCGGATTCGCTGCGATTGCCCGGCCAGCCACCGCGGGACACCCCCACAACAACGCCGCGCCACCCACCGCCCTGACACCGAAACCCAGGCTCACCCGTCGACTCAACATGCTATCGATTCTCCCGCGCTCGACCAGCTCCCGGCGCCGCCACCTCGTCGCCGCACCAGTTGACGATGTTGGCGGGCACGGACGCGGCATCGAGCAGCCCGCTGGCGCCGGTCACCAGGATCTTTTCCCCAGTTATCATCTTGTCTCACTCCATGTCAGTCAGCCACGCTGTCCGCAAGCAGGTCTCCGAAGCGCGCACGATACTCCGGAAATCGATCGGGCAGATTCAGAGCATCGATGTCGAACTCTGCCGGGTCGTAGATGTGTTTGCCGTGGCCCGTGCTGCGGCGCCTGTTGATGTGTGATTTCAGGCGCTCGTCAAGGGCCGCCGTCCACGGCAAGTCGAAACGATCGTAGATACGCCGCACGGTTCCGACCGGATCGCGCACCAGGTCCCGGTAGGCAATGTCGAGGAAGCGCGATTCCACGCCCGGATCCTCACGGCTGGTCACGCCACGCTGCAATGCGGTGCCGAAGTGGTAGAGCACCGAGCGGGCAATCGATTCGGGTTCCAGAAGATCGGCAATATCCGGATAGCGCGCCCGGCGCAAAGCCCGAATCATGTTCGCAAGTGACGCCACCATCTTCGCCGGCTCACGGTGGGTCTGTACCAGGCAGGCATCGGGATAGGCGGCGAGCAAATCTTCGAGCATGAGCAGATAGGGCGGCGACTTCAGCACCCAGCGTCCCTTCGGTCCTTTCCACTGCAACTGTTGCAGCACCCGTCGATGGATGTTCATCGCTCCCGGGGCGGGCGCCTCCGTGAGCCAGCGCAGGTAATCCGGCACGTCATACGCCGCCCAGAAATTGGAGCTCGCGAAATGCAGCTGCGTGATGGCGTTGCACTCTGCCGGCACGGTGGCGCCAAAGGGATGCATGGTGGCGAGTTCCGGCACCGCCTGGAGCATGGCATCGAATCCGGCCTGGGTCCGGCGGATACGGGGGTCGGTCGCAAAGGTGGCAAGCTCCGGTGCCGGCCAGGGCGCCGCCGCTTCCCAGGTGAGCGGCGCCCGCGCACCTTGGTCCAGCGCCAGCAACTCGAACAGCCAAGTGGTGCCGGTGCGCGGCAATCCCAGCACAATGAGCGGACGACAAATCTCGCCCCGCAGAATTTCCGGCTGTTGCCTGGCGTCTTCTTCGAGTTGCAGCCGCGTGGCCAGCAGTTGCGTGACCTGCGTCGCCACCGCTTCGCGCAGTGCCGCGGCGAACGGCATGGCCTCTACCGCGTCGACGAGCCGGTCAAGGCCCTCCTCGAAGGTGCGGTCGACGCCCCAATGCGAAAGCCCCGAATCCTGCTCCGCCTGCGCCATCAGCGCCGCCCGGTTGAGCCCGGGATGTCGGCCGGCGTCACCTGCCATACGCCGCGACCACCGCCAGACTCGGCCTGACAATTGTGCGACTCGAGAGCTTGCGCATCATCCCTCCCCGAATCGAATTATCTTAATACGTTGACTAACTTCAAGCCATGTCGCCTAATTGCCGGCACTGGTCGGCGGAGGCCGGGAGATGTCCGAACCGCGTACAACGGAGGTGGTGCGAATCACCGACGAGACCCTTCAGCGCATGCGCGAACGCGTGGGCATCGAGGTGCCCGAACCGCGCCGCTACCACAACGACGTGGTGACCCAGGACGGCGCCCGCCACTTTGCCTGGGGTTACGGCGACGACAACCCGCTGTACTGCGATGCCCAATATGGGCGCGGCACGCGCTGGGGCGGGCTGATTGCCGCGCCAGCCTTCTCCTACACCATGGGCGAAGACGACGTAGCGCCGTTGTCGGGCGACGTGAAGCGCAAGGTGAAGGGCGATCCCCTCGCCGGCCTCGGCCTCTACCAGGCCGAGATGCAACTCGAGTGGTGGCGGCCCCTGCGCGAAGGCGATCGCTGTTTTCTGCGCAAGGCACAGGTGGGCACGCGGCTCACCGAAGGACGCACCGGCAGCAAATCGATACACGAGGTGCGCGGCATATTTCAGCGCAACCAGAACGGCGAACCGGTTGCCATGCGGCGTGGAACCTTCTTCGCGACCGAGCGCGATCCCGACAGCGGCAAGCGCCGCAAGAAAACCGACCCCCCGGCCCCCGAACCCTACTCCCAGGCCGAAATCGACGCCATCGACGCCTGCTACGACGCCGAGGCCGATTCCCGCCGGGGTGCCGAGCCGCGCTATTGGGAGGATGTCGCGGTCGGGGACACCCTCGGGCCCATGGTCAAGGGGCCGCTCAAGCTTACCGACATCATCCTGTGGCACATGGGCTGGGGGATGCACATGTCGCCGCCCGGCGCCTTCCGCATGACCCGCGATGTGCGCAAGAAGATCCCGGGCATGTTTCCCAAGGACCCCATGGGCATTCCCGACACCGTGCAGCGCTGCCACTGGCAGGCGGACTGGGCACAGCGGCTGGGCTTTCCCTCGGCCTACGACTACGGGGCCCAGCGGGAGGTGTGGTTCACCCACCTCATCAGCGACTGGATGGGCGACGACGCCTGGCTGTGGAAGCTCACCGCCAAGCATCACAAGTTCAACTTTCACGGCGATACCACCTGGATGACGGGCGAGGTAACCGGCAAAGAGAACGTCGACGGGCACAAGGCCGTGCACATCAACCTGACGGCAACCAATCGCGCCGAAGAAAACTCGTCCTCCGGCCATGCCGTGGTGCTGCTGCCTTCCCGGGAGCACGAGTCCATCGATCTTCCCGCCCCGCCGGCACCGGACCTGAGCAGCCTGATCGCCCATCAGGTCGCCGAGTACCGCGCAACTTTCGGCTGACCGCGCCGCGCATGCCCGCGCGAACAAAAGTCGTTGTCGTCGCGGGCGCCGGGAGCGGACTGAGCCGGGCTCATGTCCTCGAATCCGGCGGCGCGGTCTCGGACGGCGGCGGGATATCGTCCGCGAGCCTAAGCCGCCGCGCTCGGCCGCTTTCCCACTTCGCCAAACCAGCGGGCGAGATCCGGACAGTCCGCCGGGATCTCGATCTCCGCACGCCCGGCGAAGTCGATGGCGACGTAGGCCGTGATATCGGCGATGGAGAAGGTATCGCCCGCCAGATAGCGGTTCGCGGCAAGCTGGCGGTCTAGCTTGGGGAAGAGCCGGCCCATGGTCTGCCTGCCGCGCTCAATCAGCGCCGGAATCTGCGGCACCCCTCCCGGCACGCCGGGCAGGCCCCGATCCTCGAACATGGGCGCCGAGTTGCGCACCGCCTCGGCGGCCGCGAGATAGCCGTCGAACTCGGCCTGGCGGCTCCACATCTCGATCACAGCCTTCTCCCTGGCGTCACGGCCCATCAGAGGAGGCTCGGGATGTGTCTCCTCGAGGTAACGGCAGATCGCCACCGATTCGCCGAGGCAGGTGCCGTCGTCCAACTCGAGCGTGGGGACGACACAGTTGGGGTTCACGGCGCGGTAGTCGTCGGTGAGCTGCTCGCGTTCGCGGATGTTGACCTGCACGGAGGGGATCTCGATTCCCTTCTCCGCGATAAACATGCGCACCCGGCGCGGACTCGGCGCGAGCGAGAAGTCGTAGAGTTTCATGTGGTCAGCCTCCCCGCCGGCCCCAGCCGGTCTGTTTCCGTTTATCCAACCTAATCAACAGATTATGCGACTTTTATCGCGCATTGTAAGCCCTTGTGTTGCGCAACCGTCCGGCCCGGAGCGTCGTCTTGGCTACGATCCCGCGGGCCCTGCGGAGGAGACCATTGACCGCTTCGCTGTTGCTCTTGTACCCGCGTCTAGCAGCCCGTGGCAAAAGTCCGGCGAAGCACCGAGAGCGCCGATGCGCCCGTCTGACAAGGAGCGAGGAGCGAGAATGTCGAGCACATTTGAGCGACGAGCAACGCAGTCAGGCGGGATGCAGCGTCGTTCGAATGCCGGCGGACTTTTGCCACGGGCTGCCAGGTGGTTCGTCACACGAAAGCTCAACCTGCCGGAGACGCAGTCCGGCCGCATTGGCACTTGCAGCGCTACTGTTGCTGATCGTCGGCGGGTGCGGCACGGGGAGCGAAACTGAAACGCAACCGGTGCGCGTTCAGGTGTTTATCGGGGCTTACAGTTCGATACCGGTGCACGTGGCGGACGAGAGAGGGTATTTCCGCAGGCACGGGCTCGAGGTGGAACTGTTGTCGGCCAATTCCTCCTCGGCTGCAATCGCCGCGCTGATCGGCGGCAGCATGGACATCGTCGAGAGTGCGCCCGACCTGGTGATGGCCAACATCGACAAGGGCATTGAACTGAAGTTTCTCGCCGGCAACGAGAGCAGCAGCTACGTCACCCTGGTGGCCGGCAACCATGTGCCGTTGCCGGACGGCGATGCCGGTTATGCGGAGATCATGCAGCACCTGGTCGGGTATCGGATCGGCGTCAACGCCATCGGCAGCACGGTTTATCTGGCCGCGGTGCTGATGCTCGAGGATGCCGGGCTGTCGGCGGACGACGTTGACTTTGTCGCCACCGGGAGCGCGGCGACGACGCTGTCCGCCTGGCAGGCGGAGGCGGTGGACGCACAGATGACCTTTGCCCCGGTGCCGGAACTGCTCGAGACCCTGGGCGTCGCGCGCCCGGTGCTGGTTCTTGCCGACGACGGCCCACCGGCGGTGCAATTCCGGGGCCTGTTCTCGGGATGGGTCACAAGCGCCGCCTTCCTCGAGCGCGATTCGGCACGCGCCGAGGCATTCATCGCCGCATTGCGCGATGCCATCGACTGGATACGCGATCCGGCAAACCATGAGGAAATGGTGGGCTTGGCGAGCCGTTACGCGCCCATTGCCGCACTATCGGAAACCGAGAATCGCCAGGTACTCGACGCGATGGTCAGCAACTACCGGCGCTACTGGGGTTACGAGATCAGTCCGGCAGCCATCGAACTCTGGAACGACTATGCCCGGCGTTTCGGGCTGATTGACGAGAGGATCGCGTTCGGTGACATCGTCCACGAGGCGGCGCCGGTTTGTGGTGACCCTTGCTGATTGCGCACCGGGCTTGACAGTTCCCGTCATATACTCTAAAAAACAAAGTACACGCTATTTAAGAGAACTTTGTTTGTGCGCGAAAGGAGTAGAACATGACGGATGCCAAGTTGATCAAGGACGACCTCGCCTACGTTCGGGCAGCGGCGGGGCGTTCCAGCCCCGGCCATGTGCCGGGCATCTATTTCCTCTGGGCCCTCTTATGTCTGTGCGGATTCACCCTGATCGACCTGGTCGGGGCGGGGTCGGAGTTGATCGCCATATACTGGATCGTCGCCGGCCCGGTCGGAACCGGGCTCACCTATTGGTTGGCAGTGCGGGCGGGCCGGCGCACCGGTCAGGCCGATCGTCGCACGGGAAATCGTTGGGCGGGTCACTTCCTGGGGTTTTTCGCAGCCGGTCTGCTCGGTTGCGGCCTTGCGGCGACGGGGGAGCTGAGCTGGTCCGGCCTGAGTTCGCTGTGGATCCTGTTGCTGGCGTTGACGTACTTCATGGCGGGGTTGCATCTGGAGCGGCGTCTGATCCCGGTTGCGGCGGCTCTCGCAGCAGGCTATGTGATTACGCTTTTCCTGCCGGACTATCGATTCACGACGGCCGGCGTACTCGTCGCCCTGGCGCTGGCCGTGCAGGGGCTGCGCGGAACCGGGAAAGGGCATGCAGCGAACTGACCCGGACGTCGGCGGCCTGGAAGAACTTGAGTCGCTCAAGGGTCTGCTCGATCACCGCGTTCGGCTGGCGATCTGCATTCTGCTCGCCGAACACGATGCCATGTCGTTCAGCCGGCTCAAGCAGGTACTCGAGGAAACCGACGGCAGCCTGGGCACGCACCTGCGCAAACTGGAGGACGGCGGGTTCCTCGCGATCGAGAAGAGTTACCGCGAGCGTCGTCCGGTGACCTGGTACGAATTGACCGAGGCGGGCCGATCGAAACTCAGAAATCACGTCTCCAACCTGGCGCGGTTGATCGAGCGGGTAAGCTGATACCGCGGCAAGCATCACTGTTCAATTGAACGCCCCATGGCGGATACTCCGCATTCTTCAGCGGCAGGGCGGCGATCCTTGACGGACGGGATACGGATACGGGGCTTGAGCCACGTCTACGGAAGCGGCGGTGAATCCGTGGCTGCCCTTGACGGGATTGACCTGGACATCCCCGCCGGGCAGTTCGTCTCCCTGGTGGGTGCGAGCGGCTGCGGCAAGACGACGCTGCTCGACATCCTGAGCGGACTGCTCGAGATGCAGGCTGGCGAAGTGCTGCTGGCCGGCAAGCCGCCGAAGGCCGGTCGCCGCGACATGGCCCGGATGTTCGCCCGGGATGCGCTCATGCCCTGGAAATCCGCGGCGGCCAACGTGGATTTTGCGCTGGCCACCCGCCTGGGCGATGCCAACGAAAGAGCGACCCGCGTCGATGCGCTGCTGGATTCGGTCGGCCTCGGAGAATTCAAGGATACGCTGCCGGGGGAACTGTCACAGGGCATGCGGCAGCGGGTGGCGCTGGCACGCACCTTTTCGTTGCGCAGCCGGTTTGTCATGCTCGACGAACCCTTCGGCGCCCTGGATGCGTTGACCAAGATCACCCTGCAGGACCGGCTGGTGGAACTCTGGGAGCAGATACCCGGCAGCACCGTGGTACTGGTGACCCACGATCTGGCCGAAGCGGCAGCGCTTTCCGACCGGGTCATCGTGATGTCGCCCCGGCCCGGGCGCATCGTCGCGGACGTGCCCGTCGACCTGCCGAGGCCCCGCAACGTGCGGGCGCTGCACGCCAGCGATGAGTACCAGAGGCTGGTGGCCGGATTGTGGGAAACGCTGGATGCGGTCAGTCAGTCGCCCTGACCCACCAGGAACCGGCTCTGCATCGCTTCGAGTTCCTCGAATCCGACGATCGCCTTGAAGTCGCCCATGGTGGTAACGCCGTTTGGCAACTGTGCCGATGAGTGCCGTTCAGCCAGTGCCCCGAGGTTGGCCCGAAGCGCGGCACTCGCGGTCATCAGCGCGACCAGCGGGAACACCGCAAGGCCCGCCAGTTGCTCGATCTGCCCCGGTTCCAGGTCGTTTTCCAGCCAGCCGAGCAGTTGCAGCGACAGCGGCACCCCCACCGCTTCGCGGAACCGGGCGAGGCCGTCGAAGTCGCTGAAGCACTTCGATATGGGCTGCACCAGGTCGGCGCCGGCCTCGACATAGGCCTGCCCCCGGTCGACGGCCTCGGCTTCGTCCATGGCATCCGTTCGCGCGACGATCAGCGTATTCTCGCTGTTCCTCGCATGAGCTGCCGCCCGAATCTTCGCGGCGCCTTCCTCCAGGGGCAGGATCTCGACCTGGTTGGCAGCCGCCGGGCAGCGCTTGGGCGATTCCTGGTCCTCGAAGATCATGGCCGCGACACCGGCGCGCTCGAACTCGCGTACCGTGCGCATGACGTTGATGGCGTTGCCGTAGCCGGTATCGGTGTCGGCGATGACCGGGATCGAGGTGGCATCGACGATCTTGCTGACGACGGCGAGGTTTTCGGACATGGTGTACAGCTCCATGTCCGGCTGGCCGAGATGGGAGGCGGAGATGCCGAACCCGGTGGTCATGGCCGCAGAGAAGCCGGCTTCCTCGATCAGGCGCGCGGAGAGCGCGTCGTAGGCGCCGGCCGCCCAGACGGTGCGCCCGGCCCGGGCGGCGTCCGCGAACCGTCGATGTTGTTCGGAGTTCATGATGTTGCCTCCATGTTGTCTTCGGCCCGGGAGCGTGCGTGCAGGTATCCGATCAGCCCGCCAGCCTCCAGCATCTGCCGGTCTGCTTCCGCGAGCGGCTCGAACGGGAGCGTCGATTTCCTGGTGAGGTTGCGCACGATCCCCGCGGCCCAGTCTACTGCGATGGCGTCCCAGCGTGCGACGGCGGCGAGAATGCCCGGGCATGAGACCTGGGGAAAGCCCATGGCGATCTCGCCCCGCCAGTAACCCGGCGCAAAGCTCTCGGCGATCACTCCCGCGATGCCGAGATGGCGCATGGCGATCATCGGCGGATAGTGCGGGTGGCCGTAGCCGAAATTGTGGTTGCCGACCAGCAGGTCTCCAGGCCGCGCCCTGGCCCGGAACTGCGGATCGAAGTCGCGCATCGCCAGTTCCGCGAGCTTTTCGACATCCTGGATCTTGATGTTCTTGACGCCGACGATCTCGTCGATGTCGAAATCGGCGTTCTCGAATATCCAGGCCACCCGGCCCTGCAGATTCTCGAGTGCCACGTCAGACGACCCGGTTTCGTCCCGATGGCGCTTCGACGGCCGCCCGGAACGCTGGCGATCGCATCAATTGACAGGTGCGGATTGGCACGAGCTGTTGGACTTCTTGTTCGCGGATGAGGTTGTCAGGTGAGTCAAATGCCCTCCCGGTCACTGTTTTCTCGACGGGCTGGAGCATCGCCTCGTTAGAGATAGGGCCTGGGGTCGGTGATTTCGCCGGTGAGCGCCGATGCGGCAACCGCGGCCGCGTTGACGATGTAGATCTCCGAGTCCGGGCTGCCCATGCGCCCGCGCACGTTCAGCGTGCCGGTGGAGACCGCCCGTTGTCCGGCCGTCATGACGCCGGCGCGGCCGAAACAGTAGTCGCAGGAAGAGGAGGTGACGAAGGCGCCCGCGGCGATCAGGTCGGTGAGGTAACCGCGCCGGGACGCTTCCTCCATGATGGCCTGGCTGGTCGGCACCACGTGCAGTTGGAAACCCGGCTTGATGTGCCGCCCCTTGAGTACCCTGGCGGCGATCTCCAGGTCTTCCAGCCGGCCCGAGGCGCAGGAGCCGAGATAGCCAACCTGCACCTCGGTGCCCGCATGATCCGCGAGGTTCTGCGTGTTCCTGGGGCTGGGCGGAACCACGGCGACCGGTTCCAGCGCCGTGATGTCGATGTCGTGCACCGCGGAGTAGACGGCGTCGGCATCGGAGCACACCGGCTCGATATCCAGGCGCGCTTTCTCCCGGGCGACGGGCAGGGTCACCTCGTCGGGGTTCATGATGGCGGTGACGGCGCCGGTGAACATCGCCAGGCAGTTGATGGTCTGGCGCCCGTCTATGGAAATGCCGTCGAGCGCCTCGCCGCCGATCTCCAGAACCTGAAAACGGCAGGCGGCGGGCCCCAGTTCCCGGACGATGTGATGAAAGACATCCCGCGCCATCACGCCGGGCCCGGTCTCGCCGTGCAGGTTCACCCGCACCGTTGCCGGAACCTGCATCTGTATGCGCTCGTTGACGAATGCCTCGAGCAGGTGGCGGCGGATGCCCATCGCCAGTGTGCCGAAGGTTCCCATCTGGGAGACGTGGCCGTCGAAATGCACGACGAAGGCGCCGGGTGTCGCGTAGCCCAGCTCCGAGGCGACATGGTGACCGATCCCCAGCCGCTCGTAGACAGGAACGCCGTTCTTCTCGCCCCAGTCCCGCGTGTTCCTGTGCAGGTCTTCTTCCTCGGGCGTAACGGCGGGCACCATGTGATCGATGAAGAGCGCGAAACGCTCCGGATCGGCAACCTTCTCGATGCCGAAGTCTTCCTCCATCTGCTTGAAGATGACGTTGGTATAGCCGGGAAAGTCGTAGGCAATCACGAAGTCCGGCCTGGCACGGACCTCGTCCCCGGCCTGTACCGACGCGAGTCCGGCGGCCCGGGCCAGAATCTTTTCTGCGATGGTCGATCCCATACAAAGCCCCTGCGCGGACCGGCGTAGCTGAAACCTGCGCCAAATGCGGCGCGGCCCCGGAATTGCAGCACGTGCACTTCCTCTGAAGAATCACGATAGGAACAACATCCGGGGCTGTCAACGCCAGGTGCCTGCTTGTGCAGCCATGGTGCACCATCGATGGCTCAAATTTAAACATTTACTAATGCCTAAATTTAAGCATTGACTATTATCTAAATTTAGATAATCTTCGATGGCAGCCTTTGCCGAACCTCCTGTCGCCATGGATCCACGATTTCTTCCGCACAACAGTCATCTGGGAGATGCGCGTCGTTTTGTGGAAGACGATCCGCAACTGAGACACCTCGCGGCATGCCCGTTCCAACACCGCTCGTCCCTGCTGGATCGGTTACCGGCCGCCGTTCCGGGAATTTTCAGCCTGGGCGGCGGCCGCCAGACCGGCAAGTCGACGCTGTTGAAGCAGTGGATGGCGGAACTGCTGACCAAAGGCGTCCCGCCGCAAGCGATCGCCTACTTTTCGGGCGAGTTGATCGACGATCATCACAGTCTGCTGAGACTCATGGAGGAACAACTGGCCATGGCGCCCGACACGGGTTGCAACTACCTGATAATCGACGAAGTCACCTATGTTCGCGACTGGGACAAGGCGGTCAAGTACGCTGCCGATGCAGGGTTGCTTGAGCGAACGGCGCTTTTGATCACGGGTTCGGACCTCGCATTCATTCAGGATGCGAGAATGCGGTTTCCGGGGCGGCGCGGTGCGGCGGCGGTCGCCGACTTTCACCTCTATCCCCTCTCGTTCAGGGAATACCTGGCCCTTGAAGGGAAGGTGGCCGACATCGGCGGTCATCTGGTCGAACCCTCCTCGATGCCCGACGACCTGCGTGACGCCATCTTCGAGGCGTTTTTCCGGTATCTGCTGCACGGCGGCTATCTGACGGCCATCAACGATCTTGCTCAGCACGGCACCATCCGCCGGAGTACCCTGGCCACCTATTCGGACTGGATTCGCGGCGACGTGCTCAAACGCGGCCGGCGGGAGCCGTACCTCAGGGAAGTGCTGGCCGCCATCGTCAAGCGATACGCCTCGCAGATTACCTGGAACGCGCTGGCCCAGGACCTTTCGATCGATCACCCGCGAACCGTGGCGGACTACGTGGCGTTGCTGGAACGCATGGACGCGGTTTGCGTGTTGCCTGCTCTGCGGGAAGACAAGCTCGCCCCGGCACCCAAGAAAGCGAGAAAGCTGATGTTCAGCGACCCGTTCATCTTCCACGCGGTACGCGCGTGGCTGCAACCGGATGCCAACCCGTTCGAACGGCAGGTTCGGGCGGCGAGCGACGACCCGGTCTGGGCTTCGAAGATCGTGGAAGCCTGTGTCGCGTGCCACCTCAAACGTTTCTATCCGACGTATTACATCAAGGCGCAGGCCGAAGTCGATGTCGCTTACGTTCGCGACGGCCGATTCTGGCCCGTCGAAATCAAGTGGACCGGCCAGCTGCGGCCGAAGTCGCTGAAGCAGATTGCCCGCTACCCCAACGGCGAGATCTGGAGCAAGGCCCGGCGGCCTGGTGAAATCGGCGGCGTAGAAGTCTTGCCGTTACCCATTCAGTTGTTGCGCATTGAAGGTTGAAAGCGGTTGCGAAGCGAGTGCAGGAAAGTCGAGGCAAGGCTCCACGGAACTGATTCCCGATTGACCGGGCATAGTCATGTGCAGGGTGGTGCATGAATGATGTAGTATCGCACCACTCAGGCTTTTCGGAAGACTAATTTGTCGCGACAGAGCATTTCATTCACCACTCCGAACGCCGAGTGGCTTAGCAGAAAGGTGAATGTCGAACACGAATACAAGAGCAACAGCGAAGCGGTTAACGATCTTATCCGCAGGGCCCGCCGGATCGAAACGACTCGCGCCCGACTGATCGAGGCCGAATTCAGTGGATTCACGGAATTGTCCCGTGAAGAGATACGCGCCGAAATAAGAAAGGAGTTGCGGCGCGGTGGCGAGCTACAGGATTAGCGAAGCCGCGAAGAGAGACCTCAAGCGTATCTATCGACGCGGTGTCCTTGAGTTCGGAGAGGCGCAAGCCGATCGATATTTCGATGCGCATTTCGAGCGCTTCAACGAGATCGCGACCCAGCCACTTCGATACCCGGCTGTCGATGACATCCGCGCGGGATACAGGCGCAGTGCCTGCGGCGTAGACAGTATCTACTACCGAATCGCAGGGAATCGAGTCGAAATCATGAGAATACCTGGTCGGCAAGATGCTGACGGGTGGCTCTGAAACAAACTTTCGAAGTGCAATAGATGACTACGAGCCCGTGCCGTACACGCGACTGTAATCGACTAGGCGCGTCGCCAAGCGACGCGATCAAGTTGTTCCGGAGGGATTGGCTTGAACTTTCCGCACTTGCCGGTGTCGGAACAAGCCGGGAGAGGAATTTTTCTCAACAGTGGGAGTGCCGGGATGGATGGTATTCACAATGAGGCAGGCGCGCCTGTCAGCGGTTACGCCAGCGAATCGGGCCTGGTCCGCGCTACAGCCGGCCAAAACGCGGTCGGGGACCGACAGGCGGCCAAAGGTCCGGCCGGGTATGGGCGCCGTTCGGTGGGCGAGTGCCTGCGCCTGGGAAAATCCGCTTCCGCGCTGGTGGCGAGCAAGCCGCTGCGAAGCAGGGTGACCACGCCGATTCAGGCCGCCTTGAGGCTGGCGGACAGCGGCGTCTTCCGAGCGCGTCAGGCACCTCGGTCGATGACCCCCGCGGTGCTTCGTCGCGAGCAGGAGACGAAGCAGGTCACAGCCGCAACCGACGGTCTCAAGCCGGAGTCCAAGCCCCCTGGCTCAGCAGTCTCGGCCATCGTTGCCCCGCGATTCCGCGGGCTCGCCTCAGGTGCTTGCAACGTCGGCGCGATCGGCGGCAACTCCGTTCACAACCTGGTTCCCTTGCGCATCAAGGGGGCCCACACTCCGGCGCGGCTGTCGACAAGCGCTCCGCTTGCCGCGAGGCGCGGCGAAGTCACCGGCAACGAAATTGCCATCGTTGAAGCCGAACGGGTGGGCATGTCGGCGCAACGGCTCGAGCGTGTCGGCCAGTTGAATCAGCGCTACGTCGACGAGGGCAAAGTCGCCGGCGTCCTGACGGCTGTGGTCAGAGATGGAAAACTGGTCTATCAATGCGCCGCAGGCACAACAAGCACGGCTGACCCGTCGCCACTTTCCGCGGATTCCCTGTTTCGCATCTATTCGTTGTCAAAGCCCGTCACCGCCGTGGCGGCGATGCAATTGTACGAACAGGGCAAGTTTCAGCTCTCCGATTCGGTGGCCAGGTACGTCCCGGAATTGAAGCAGCCAACGGTGATGAAAGACGGCGGGGTCGTGCCGGCCAAACAACGGATGACGATGCAGCATCTGTTGACTCATACCGCCGGGCTGTCCTACGGAGGCGACCCGACGGACCCCGTTGACAAATTGTATCTGCATGCCGATCTGTGGAATTCGAAGGATCTGGATGAATTCGCAGGGAAGCTGACCGGGCTTCCGCTGAAGTATGAGCCCGGTGCCCAGTGGCATTATTCCGTAGCCTCCGATGTCACCGGCCTGGTGGTACAGCGTCTCAGTGGTCAGCCACTGGACCAGTACTTCGAACAACACATATTCCGGCCGTTGGACATGGCCGACACCTCCTTCGCCGTCCCGAAGGAGAAGGCCGACAGGCTGTTGCCGAATCATATCCGCGACAAGGACACCGGTAAACTGTGCCTTGTCAATCGTGACGGGTCGCTGCCGGTGCCCCCGGTGTCGGCCCTGGAGGTCTCGGCCGCGGCGCACGACTACCACAACGTCACGCTATTTCTCGGCGGCGCCGGGTTGGTGACGACGCTACGGGACTATGTCCGGTTTGCGGAGGCCATGCGCGCGGGCGGCAGTCTTGGAGGCCCGAGAATCCTGGGTGCGAAATCGGTCAACTACATGGCAACGAATCATCTGCCCGGGGCTCTGAAGGGCGGATACACCGGCGCGCCGCTCACGGGCGCCGGGCTGCCGATCCATGGCGCGGGGTTCGGATTGGGGTACGCCGTCGTTAACGACCCGTCCGCCCACGGAGTCGTTGGTTCCCCCGGCCAGTACTATTGGAATGGTCTGGCGGGTTCGGCCTTTTTCGTCGACCCCAAGGAAGACATCGCCGTCGTCAGCATGATGCAGCTCCTGAATGCCTGGCCTTCCTATCCACAGGAGCTGCGGGTTGCCACCTATCAGGCCATGACGGAGTCCAAGGTCCGGAACTGAGCGGTCCAATCCCCTTGTCGGGTGGGCGCTGCACAGGCGCCATGTCGCAATGTACGCGTACCGCCCGCTCTTGGGAAAGGTCTTGCTTGTACTACAGCGACGATATCCTCACAAACCAGCTCACCGCCGTTGCAATTGATCGTAGATCGGTTCCGGGTGATCGTGAACATCACCGCTGCGGTCAGCAGGAGAAGCTGATTCGTTCTCCCTGTGTTGTCCCTGGGCTTGCGCTTCAGCCGCTTGAGTCCAATAGCCGAGATCGGCCCGTGGGATGAAATAGGGAGGCTTGGGTGGGCCCGGAGTGAGGCGGTATCTGATCTCGGGTACCCCGATTGCCGGCGCGTGGCTTTCCGGATCGAAATCGACCACAAACCGTGTGCTGAAGTCGCTGTCCTTGCCATTCAAGATCACGTCGGCGGGGACCGAGCCGCCTTCGGAGGGGTCCGGCGCCCCGCCCGCCTCGGGGGGAGGATGCCAATACAGGGGGGGGAGGGGTTTCTCGATTCCCGATCGAACCGAC
>JAPOON010000861.1 GCA_026713405.1 Gammaproteobacteria bacterium | reverse complement strand
TGCCCGGGGCGCCCAGTTCCTTGCCCGTTCCGAGTCCCCCCGCGACCAGCACTGTCGCGTCCGTGGGGGCGCTCTTGCCGATACGGTTCTTGAGGTCGCGCATGGCATCGCTCGAACCGATCATGGGGAACGGTTTTGCGCCGCCGGAGATTGAATCATCGACGTAGGCGGAAAGTGCCTCGTTCACCGAGGCGAGCAGTTCATGGCCGCGGACAGGCGCTGCCAGGTAGTCGGCGGCGCCCAGCTTCATCGCACGCACGGCCCGACGGATGTCGGCAGTTCGATCGATGACAATCAAGGGCCCGGACGCCGACCGGTGCAAAGCATCCATTCGATTGAGAATGCCTGGCTCGGCGAGAACGCCATCGATCCCGACCAGGTCCTCCTTCGTCAGATTTTCGGACAGATCGTGCCGGGTGACCTTGAAGCCGGCGTGTTCGAGTATCCGCGCCAGTGATTCACGGTGGTCGGGGTCGCCTTCGATCAGCAGCAAATCGGCCATGGGCGCATGGTAGCAAACGACTTGGCTTCGGGTTGCCGGAGCGGCCTCAGTGCTGTGGATCACGCTCTACAACCCGGTCCTCGCGGGGAATCCGGGACAGGCTCCACCGCTCGACTGCCCAGTTCAGCAGGTCTTCGAGCTCGGCATCCGGCGGATCGGCCAGCCCCAGGAACCCCAGGCATCTGCGGATGTTGGCCAGCGGGATCGAGGCATCGACGGGCCCGGCACCGGTCTGCTTGGAAAGTTTCCTGCCATCACGATCGATGATCAGTGGAAGGTGGGCATAACCCGGCTGAGAACGTCCGAGCAGCGTCATCAAATGTATCTGGCGGGGCGTGTTGTCCAGGAGGTCGCGACCGCGAACCACCGTGGCGATTTCAGGCTCGCTGTCGTCCATGGCCGTGGCCAGTTGATAGGCGACGATTCCATCGCGTCGCCTGACGATGAAATCGCCAACGGCAGTTCGCAGCGGGGTTGTCTGCTCGCCACGCAACAGGTCTGAATATCGCGGGGCGGCGTCTTCGACCCGTACGCGAACGGCAGCGTCCTGGACAGGTGCGGTGCGGTTCCGGCAGGTGCCGGGATAGACCGGCAGGTGCCTCAACTGTCGGCGTGAGCAGGTGCAGTAATACAGGTAGCCGCGGCGATGCAGTTCGTCAAGCGCGTTTCTGTAGGCGTCGAGCCGCGCACTCTGCCGCAGCACCGGGCGGTCCCATCGCAATCCGTGGCCTTCCAGGGTGCGCAGAATGCTGGATTCCGCGCGGGGGTCGGTGCGCGGCTCATCGAGATCGTCGATCCGGACCAGCCAGTCGTGGTTGCGGGAGCGTGCGTCGAGAAAACTGGCCAGAGCCGTATAAAGTGAACCCAGGTGCAGGGGGCCCGTAGGCGATGGTGCGAACCGCCCGGCCTTGCGCATGTCAGGTGCGGTGCGGGGATGCGTGTCCGCCAGACACGGTCAACCGTGCAGTTGCCGTTCCTTGATCTCGTCGAGGGACTTGCAGTCGACGCATTGGGTGGCCGTCGGCCTTGCCTCCAGGCGACGCAGGCCGATCTCCACCCCGCAGGTGTCGCAGTAACCGTAGTCTTCCTGGTCGAGCCGTTCGATGGTGCGGTCGATTTTCTTGATCAGCTTGCGTTCCCTGTCCCGGGTGCGCAGTTCGATGCTGAACTCCTCTTCCTGGGTGGCGCGGTCGGCAGGGTCTGGAAAGTTGCCGGCCTCGTCCTGCATGTGGTGGACGGTCCGGTCGACTTCTTCCATGAGATCGAGTCGCCAGCGGTTGAGTATGTGACGAAAGTGCTCCAGCTGGTCGGAGTTCATGTAGATTTCGTCCTGCCCGGGCTGATAGGGCCTGAAACTTTTGAAGGGGGAGTCGTTTACGCCCACGTTTTTCCCGCTTCGTCCTGTTGACTCCATGTGCTCTAATCCCTGCGCTGCCTGGTCCATGCACATCCTCCGCCCCGGGGACCGGGAGGGGTGATTCGAGGGGCGCGTAAACTACCAGAAGAGTATTCCGTTGGCCATACGGACCAACGAAGATTTTTCGGAGGGCATATGCCATCAGCGCGCATGGCGCGAATCTCGCCGTTCAGGGTGATGGAACTGATGGAGCGGGCGGAGCAGTTGGAGGCTCTCGGCCACCGCGTGGTGCATTTCGAGGTGGGCGAGCCGGACTTTGCCACCGCCGCGCCCATCGTCGAGGCGGGGCGCCGTGCCCTGGCCGAGGGGCGCACCAAATACACCCACGCGCTGGGCATCGACGGCCTGAGGGAAGCCATAGCAAGGGATTACCGCGAGCGTCTGGGCATCGGGATTTCCCCGAACCGGATCGCGGTGACGTCCGGAGCCAGCGGTGGCCTGCTGTTGTTGAGCGCGCTCCTGCTCGACTCGGCCCGGGGCCTCCTGATCGGTGATCCGGGCTACCCGTGCAACGAGGCATTCGTTCACGTGGTGGGCGGACTTCCGCAGCGCATCCTGCTTCGCCCTGAAGCGGGTTATGTGCCGGACGTTGCCGACGTCGAGCGGGCCTGGCAGCAGGAAACCCAGGGGATTCTGCTCGCTTCGCCGGCCAATCCGACGGGTGCCGTGATCGACGATGCGCAACTGGAAGCGCTCGCTGCGTTCACGCGCAAACGCGATG
>JAPOON010000860.1 GCA_026713405.1 Gammaproteobacteria bacterium | reverse complement strand
GACGTGGTGATCGCACGCAAGGGCAAGCCGGCGGTGCGGCTCGCGCCCCTGAAGCCGGGCGGGTTTCCGCTCGGCGCCCCGGCTCACCGGGCCGGGGCGCTCGATGGAATTGATAGTTGGCGGGGGCGCGTCCGGTCGTGGCAACAAGGTGCGGGCGACCAGGGGTGGCGATGCTCGTTACGTCACCGTTTTCAACAGATTCCCCACCACGCGTTCGAGGTGCATCAGTGAGTTGCACTCGTCCACCTGGTGGCAATAGGCGCTGTAGCGGCGCATCTCGGCATCGCCCACGTACCAGGAGTTGCGGCTTTCCGGGTTCAGCCAGATCACCCGCTTGGCCCGGTCGTACATCTCCTTGAGGATCTCTGCACGCGGTTCGCCGTAGTTGTTGCGGCCGTCGCCCAGGATGATGATTGTGGTGCGGTTGTCGACGTCGTCCAGGCACAGGCGCTTGAAGTCCTGGAAGGCCTGGCCGTAGTCGGTGGAGCCGCCGGCGTAGTCGCGCAGGGTCTTGGCGATGGCGTCCTCGATGTTGTTGCGCTCGAACAGTTCCGTCACCTCGGCGAGGTCGGAGGAGAAAGCGAAGGAGCGCACCCTGGGCATGACCGCTTCGAGGCTGTACAGGAACATGAGCATGAAGCGGGCGTAGTTGGCCACCGAGCCGGACACGTCGCAGATGGCAAACACCCTCGGCCGGTCGATCTTCACCGATTTCCACTTGAGGTCGAAGATGGCGCCGTCGTAGGCGAGGTTGTGGCGCAGGGTGCGCGGCACGTTCAGCTGGCCCTTCTTGAACACCTTCTTGCGGCGGGCGTACATGGTGGCCAGCCGTTTCGCCATCTTGTAGACGATTTCCTGAATCAGGCGGAAGCTGCGGTGCTCCACGTTGGAGAGTTTCACCTTGCGCAGCAGTTCCTCGCGCAGGCGGCGGCCACTGACGTCGGCGTGCAGCAGGAACTGCCGCTCGACGTAGTCGCGCACTTGTTCGCGCAGCCAGTCGCGACGTTTATTGAGTTCCTGGCCAAGGCGCCGCTCGGGCACGGCGCGGCTGTCGCGCAGTGCGCCGATCTCGCCGTTCAGTTCGGCCAGGCCCATCTCGTCCATGATGCGGCGGGTGTAGAGGCCCTTCTGGGTGAACACCTGAATCTCGCGGACGTCGACGGCTTCCCCGGCGGCGGAGACGGACATGGAAAGCTCCACCTTGGAGTCGAGCATAAGCAGCTTGCCGAGGGCGGAGTGGGGCTCGGCCATGTCGCCGGGGCCGAGGTCTTCTTCCGCCTCCTGCTCTGATTGCAGCGCGTTGGCTCCGCGCTGCTTTGATTTCCGGCGGCCCTGTGCGGCGGCCCCCTGGCGGGGTTCGCCTTCCTGGTCCCCACCGCCACCTGCGCCATCACCCGCCTCATTTCCGGGGGTACCCTCGCTCGCGGAATCTTCGGCGGCATCGCCCCGGGCGCCAGAGCGGGCGCCGCGAATGTCGTCGAAGGAAAAAAACCGGTCGAAGCAGGTATCGAACGTTTCCTTCTCGTCGATGGTCTTGGGCAGCGCCAGGGACAGGGAGCGCTTCAGCATGTCGCGGTCGGTGTAGCCGACCAGTTCTACGGTATTGAACGCATCAAGGGTCTCTGCGGTGGAGATGCGGACCTCGGCGTTGCGCAGGGCGCCGATGAAATTGGCCAGGGTGCGGTCCACGCGGTGCCTTATGCCGCTGGTCGCGGCATCACTCGGCCTGGCGGGTTGGGTTGGATGATCCCACTGCCCCCACAGCACCGGTCACAGCACGCTGGCTGGTTGCCCGGACCGAGGGGGTAACCGGACGCCGCGCGCGGGCCTGAAAAGCCCGGGCTGCCGAACCTGGCTCGGCTGTCTGGGGCGCTGCAACTACCTCCCATGGCCGGGCGCCTTCGCGACAACCTTGCTCGTAATGGCCATCACCTCGCCGTTCACGTTCTCGATGTCGTCCTGAAACTTGAGAATGACGTTCAGCGTATCGCGCACAAGCTGTGGATCGAGGCTCTCGGCGTGCAGCAGCAGCAGCGTGCGCGCCCAGTCGATGGTCTCGGATATGGCGGGCGATTTCTTGAGGTCGAGATCGCGCAGTTCGTGGATGAACGAGACGAGTTGCCGGCGCAGTTCCGGCGGAATGTCCGGAACGCGGGCATTGATGATGCGCTGCTCAAGGTCGATGTCCGGGAACGGAATGTACAGGTGCAGGCAGCGGCGCTTCAGGGCATCCGAGATCTCGCGGGTGTTGTTGCTGGTGAGGAACACCATCGGCGGTTCCTTCGTGGCCTTTACCGTGCCGATCTCGGGAATCGAAACCTGGTAGTCGGAGAGGATCTCCAGCAACAGCGACTCGAACTCGTGGTCGGACTTGTCGACCTCGTCGATCAGCAGCACGCAGCCGTCTTCCTCGCGCAGCGCCTTCAGCAGCGGGCGCGGTTCCATGAACTCTTCGGAGAAGAAGATGTCGCCGAATTCGTGCAGGCGGCTGACGGACTGGGCGAACCCCTGGGCGCCCTGCAGCACCTCCTCAAGCGTTTCCTTCAGCACCTGGGTGTACAGCAGTTGCTTGCCGTACTTCCACTCGTAGATGGCCTTGGCCTCGTCGAGGCCCTCGTAGCACTGCAGCCGGATCAGCGGCAGCTCGAACATCTCGGCCGAGGTCTTGGCGAGTTCGGTCTTGCCGACGCCGGGGGGGCCTTCAATGAGAATGGGCTT
>JAPOON010000859.1 GCA_026713405.1 Gammaproteobacteria bacterium | reverse complement strand
GAGTACGCCGGAAAAATAACTATTATTCAAAGAGTTAAAAAATGATAACGTTTACATTCCGAACAGATTCCACGATTTTCACTCCTTTGAACGGTTGCGGAATCACCCCCAAACAATGAGAATGTCGCGGTTGTAACGGGTCGAAACGGATACGCCCCCCGGGTGTCGGTTTTGTACATGGGATTTCAACTGCGTTTGGCCGTTTGCCACGGTACGAAATGGCTACCCCGATGGCGGGCGGCAGCCAAACAACAAGGGGATCGGCAATGAATTTCATCGCAACACTGAAGTTGTTCCGGATTGGCGTGGTCCGTGCCGGAGTCGTCCTGCTGACGATGTCGCTGGCGAACCTGGCCGTCGCTGAAGCAGCGGATGAAGCGGCGGAAGCCGCGTCCGCCTCGGGCGGGGCCATCGAAGAGGTCGTCGTGGTCGGCTCTCGGCGCAGGGACCGTTCCGCCGCCGACTCGCCCGTTCCGGTGGACGTCATCGGCGGCGACGATTTTGCCGCGCAGGGCGATTCGAACATGGATTCCCTGATCGCGAGCCTCGTACCCTCCTACAACGTCAGCCAGGAACCCATCAGCGACGCGGCGACCTTCATTCGCCCGGCAACGCTCAGGGGCCTGGCGCCCGACGCCACCCTCGTGCTCGTCAATGGCAAGCGGCGCCACCGGGCTGCCGTCATCGCCCTGCTGGGGGCAGGAATCTCGGGCGGTTCGCAAGGCCCGGATGTTTCCGTCATTCCCGCCATTGCACTGGACAGGCTCGAAGTCCTGCGTGACGGCGCCTCTGCCCAGTACGGCTCGGACGCCATCGCCGGCATCATGAATTTCGTGCTCAAGGAAGACAATTCCGGCATGACCGTGGATGCCAAGTGGGGCAGCCACTACGAAGGCGACGGCGATGCGCTCACCCTTTCCACCAACGTCGGCCTGCCCCTGACGGAATACGGTTTTGCCAATTTCAGTTTCGAATGGAAGGAATCCGACCCAACCAGCCGCAGCCGGCAGCGCGGCGATGCCCAGGGGCTGATCGATGCGGGCAACAGCAACGTGCGCCAGCCCGCGGCGCAGATCTGGGGCGCGCCGGAATACTCCGACGATTTCAAGCTGTTCGGCAACTTCGGCATCGACCTCGGCAACGGCATGGAAGCCTACGCGTTCGGCAACTGGGCAGAGCGCCAGGTGGAAGGCGGGTTCTACTATCGTAATCCGCATACCCGGGGCGGCGTTTTCCGCGGGCCGATGGTGAACGGCGAGCCGACGGTGAAGGTTGCCAATCTCTCCGGCGACCTGTCGTACCAATGCCCGACCATACCCATCCGCAACAATGTGCCCGATGCCGGCGGCCTGGCTGCCGTAGGGGCCGACCCCAACTGCTACACCCTCTACGAGAAGTTCCCCGGCGGTTTCACACCCCAGTTCGGCGCCTTCATCGACGACTACTCGATGGCCGGCGGCGTGCGCGGGCAACTCGGCGCGTGGTATTTCGATGTCAGTGCAGTGGCCGGCCGCAGCAACGCCGAGTTCTACATCTACAACACCATCAATCCCCAGTTGCTCGGCCAGCGCAACGACATCGATGTCCACTACGACGCGGGGCACTATACGGAGACCGACCGGGTAGTGAACCTCGACATATCGCGGCCGGTCGACTTCGCCAACTTCTACGGGCCGGTAAACGTGGCGGCCGGCTTCGAGTACCGGGACGAAACCTTCAAGATCACCAACGGCGAACCCAACTCGTTCTATATCGACACCGAATACGGCCTTGGCGCACAGGGCTTCGGCATCGGTTCCAACGGCTTCCCGGGTTTCCAGCCGGGCGATGCGGGCAGCCACAAGTCGAGCGCCATCGCCGCCTATCTCGACCTGGAGTCGAACGTGACGGAGCGGCTGCTGGTCGGCGCGGCACTGCGCTACGAAGACTACAAGCAATTCGGCGATACCCTGGACGGCAAGGTGGCGATGCGCGTTCAGGTTGCTGATGGCATGGCCCTGCGTGGCGCGGTCAGCACGGGTTTCCGGGTACCCACGTCCGGGCAGGCCAACCTGCGTAACGTGACCACCGAGTTCAACATGGGGTTCCTGGCCGATATCGCCACCCTGCCGCCGACCAATCCCGTGGCCCAGCAGAAGGGCGCCAAGGCCCTGACGCCGGAAGAGTCGACGAACATCACGCTCGGCGCCGTTTTCGAGGCCGGTCCCGCTGACGTCACCATCGACTACTACAACATCAAGATCGAGGACCGGATCGCCTTCACCAGCCGGTTCAGCCTGACGCCCGCCGATATCGCGGCGCTGCAGGCCGCCGGTGTCAGCGATGCCGCCAGCTTCACCTCGGTGCGTTTCTTCTCGAATCAGCAGACGGTCAAGACCCAGGGTGTCGACGTGGTGGTCACCCTGCCGTTCGATCTCGGCGGCGGCACATCGAGCCTGACGGCGGTCGCCAACTGGTCCGACATCGAACTCAGCAAGTTCAACCCGGACTTCACCAGCGACAACCGCCGCCTGCAGATCGAAAGGGGCCGCCCGGAAACGCGTTTCGTCCTGACCTGGACGCACCTGCAGGGGCCCTGGCGCTTCATGGCCCGGGGGCGCTACTACGGCGAGTTCTACGATGCGCCGACCAACGATGCCTCGGTATCCTACTACCCGGATTCGAAATTCCTGATGGACTTCGAGGTTTCCTACGACGTCGGCGAGCAGGTTACGTTGCTGGCGGGTGCGCAGAACGCGTTCGATACCTATCCGCAGCAGAACCCGGCGGGCGAGGTGGCCGGCCTGATCTACCCGGAAAGCTCTCCCTTCAGCTTCAACGGCGGGTTCTACTACCTGCGCGCACGGTGGGAGCGACCATAGCCGACTAGTCCCAAGCGGGGATTGCCTCGAAGTTGAGCAGGAATCCCCGCTACGACATTCTCTTTGAACCGGTACGGATCGGCCCCGTAACGGCGCGCAACCGGTTTTACTGCACGCCGCACGCGCTCGGCACCGGAAACGCAATGCCCCACTCGCGGGCGGCCATGCGTGCCATCCGCGCCGAAGGCGGCTGGGGGGTGGTCAACACGGGCTATTGCTCCATTCACCCGAGTTCCGACGACGCGCCGCTTCCCTATGCCCGGCTCTGGAACGACGAGGACATCGCCGGGCATGCGCTGATGGTCGACGCCGCCCATCGCCACGGCGCGCTGGCGGGGGTGGAGCTCTGGCACGGCGGGGGCGGCACCGGTAACCGCATGACGCGCATGCCGCTGATGTCGGCTTCCGGCATCGCGGGCGAATCGACCTATCCCGGCTGGATGAACCTGGCCAGGTCGCGGCCCATGGACAAGCGGGACATCCGCGACTTCCGCCGCTGGCACGTCGATGCGGCGAAGCGGGCAAGGTCGGCCGGCTTCGATATTGTCTACATCTATTCGGGCATGAACTTCGGGCCGTACCAGTTCCTGCTGCCGTGGGTGAACCGGCGCACGGACGAGTACGGCGGCAGCCTCGAGAATCGCGTCAGGCTGACCCGCGAAATACTGGAAGATCTGAAGGAGGCCGTGGGTGACGAATGTGCCGTCGCCCTGCGGTTCAGTACCGACGAACTGCTCGGGGTTCCCGGCGAGCACATGGAATCGGAGGCCCACGAGATCGTCTCGATGCTCGCCGATCTTCCCGACCTCTGGGACCTGAAGTCCTCGAGCTGGGTGGTCGAAACCGCATCCGCGCGCTTCATGGAGCAGGGCGCCCAGGAACCCTTCGTCAGCTTCGCGAAGTCGCTGACCTCGAAGCCCGTTGTCGGCGTTGGCCGATTCACCTCCCCGGACGCCATGGTGAGCCAGATCAGGCGCGGCATCCTGGATCTCATCGGCGCCGCGCGGCCGTCCATCGCCGATCCGTTTCTGCCGGCAAAAATCAACGAGGGACGCGAGGACGAGATACGCGAG
>JAPOON010000858.1 GCA_026713405.1 Gammaproteobacteria bacterium | reverse complement strand
GTTCGGCTGCAAGCGTGACTTTCGCGCGCTGACAGGCGACGTAGAAGACGACGCCGCGGCATGCCAGAGCCGCGACTGCAGTGTTCAGGTACACCTCCGACAAAGTGAAATCGATGTCGGCGCCCGCCTGGAACAGGCCGAATGCCATGAGGACCACCGCCGTGCAGGGCAACGCCGTGAACAGCGTCCCGGCGATGAAGACGAACAGAATGCGTATCGGGGCCAGGGATCGCCCCACATAGAGTGTGGCTCCACTCAGGGCATGGCAGACGGGCCAGCAGAGAACACCGCAGAAGGTCACGAATGCCAGGCGTTGCAATACGCCCATACGGTCGTCCATGCCCAGCGGACCGAGAACCGTAAACATCAGCAAGCTCGCGGTCATGATGCCGAGCGACACCCGAATCAGCGGCCACCTGAAGTACTCACGGTACGCGTAGCGCGCCCACCAGATTCCTGGAGTCGCACTCTCGCCGCTCTCTTGCCCCATCAGCACCTGGCCTCACCGTCAACGCAGACCGTTCGAGTATTCGAATCACCGGAATGGTCGCCGCAAACTGCCAGGTACCGCGATCGCCAACCCCCGGGGGTCTACTTGCCTACAGCTTTAGAGGCGGAAATCAGCGGTTCGTTCCCCCCAACTTCAGAAGTCTGTGCTCCATGATCGTTGGCGCGTCCGTTCCAGCATCGGCATGGCCGGACAGCGTGCGGGGCCATGCCCCACCGCTCATCCCCTTTGAGACGCCGTGCTTCGTCGCAGCAACGCCGGCAGGAACGGCTTGAGCAACCGCGCGCGCAGGCGCGCGCCCCATCCGGGTTGCGGTGTGAATTGCGCAGCGCTGTACGCGTTGATGCCGAGATCTTCGCGCAGGTCGGCCGTGATCGCGGCCATCCGGGAGTCCAGCGGGATCCCCGTGCCGTCCGCGATGCGCACCATCCGTTGAAAGTTCGCGATGATGCAGGCCGCATCGATCATTGCCGGCTCGCCGAGTTCCTCGAGCACCTGTTGCCGGGCGCCGGCGATTGCCGCGGCATCGTCGCCCAGGGAAACGTCGGCAAAGGCGAGCAGCGCCTTGTCGGCGGGAACGCCCGTGTCGACTTGATCGCCCACAACGATTCCCTTGAGGTCTACGTCGTCCCCGCTGGTCCTGGCGCTCATACTGAGCATCAGTGCATGAGAGCTGGTTCAGTAAAAGCAGTCGCTGAGCGAGGAGACGCGCCCCGCCAGCAGTTCGATCTGGTTGCGCGAGATCGCCCGGTCGGCATTGTCGCCAGGGTTCATGATGCATCTCATCGGCAGATAGTGAACGTGGCTCAGTGTCAGCAGCATGCGCACGGCATCGGGCACCAGGCTCATTGCGGAGATGACGTTTCCGGTACGGCCGCCCGGATAGAGGTCTGCTTCGGTCTCACCGGCGTTCTCGGGCTGCACCGTGTGCACCCAGGCCCCGGAGTCCGCGGCGCCCGCCGGGCGGTAACCGCTGGGTTTCCCGGCTACCGGCGCCGGCAGCGGCTCCAGCGGCAGGCCGAGCGCACGATGCAGGGCATCGATGCTGATCGCCGCCACCACGACGCCCAGGATCTCGACGTATTCCTCATCGGTAACGCCCCCGGCGTTGACCGCGTCGAGCCAGGCTCTCGACAGCCGCGCCGGGTCCGTGGTGAGCCGGTGAACGACATCGACGACCACCTCCGGCAGGTTGGTGGTGGTCTGGTGGGGGCCGAATTCTCCTTCCGGCGACAGCGCCGCGGCACGTTTTTCGCAGGCCTCGCAGAAGCGTGCGTTGCGCGACTCTTCAATGAAGGCGACGCGATCTTCTCCGCGCCACCAGCTACCGGGTTGGCCGCTCTTCTGCCAAATCTCCCTGTGGGCGTCGGGAATGTCGTCGCGTATCGCATACGCGCTCCCGGAATAATCGAAACTCATCGACTGTCGCCAGCGCTGAACCGCAAGCGTTCAAATGTATGCAATCCGGCGCCCGAATGAAAGCGGGAACTCGAAACAACCCCCTGCTTCGAAAGGCAGCGGCGCCGCTCAGGAAACCGCCGTCTCGCCCGTGAGGATCCAGAGCGGGTCTCCCTCGGGCGGGGAACGGTCGACAAAGGCCACGTTCTTGAATCCGCCCAGCACCAGGTAGGCGCCGACCAGGCGAACCCGCTCCTCAGGCGGCAGCTGGTGGAACGCGCGGACCGCCTTGGTGGGGAACATGCGGTGCGACACGGCGATACCCAGACGCCCACCGGGGCGCAGCACCCGGGTTACGGCACGCATGGTCTCGACGGGGCGCACCAGGTACTGGACCGAAACGGCGATCGTTGCCCGGTCGAATGCGGCGGCATCGAACGGCAGTTCGGGTTCCCGGTTCAGGTCGTGCACGCAGCGTTCCGTCAGGCGGGGATTGGCGTCCAGTTCCGCGGCGTTCATGCCGAGGCCCGCCACCCGTCCCAGCACAACCTCCGACGGATAGTGCGAAACCCAGGAAGACATCAGGTCGAGAACATCGGCGCCCTCGAACAGGAACTCGCGGTACCACCCGGTAAGCGCCTCGATGGTGCCCTCGTCGATGTGTTGAACGAATCGCGGTTCCCGATAGAACTCGTCGTCCGGAGACGTATCGATGCGCTCGAAGAAATTCTCCGGCAGCTTGCGCTTGGTCACGTCGTTCATTCGTTTGTCGTATCGGTATCCGGCACAACCCGGTCGATCGGTCGCGCCTCCGTCCCGCGTTCATGCTACCGCGAATGCCGGACTGCCGGCGCACCGACGCTGAATGCCCGTTGCGGAACGCCGCGAACATTTCGTAAACGTGATTACTTTTTCCGAGGCTGGTAGGCTTCGGGGAATCGGACACGGAGGGGCCAAATGGCACACGACCTGGTAATTCGCAACGGCCAGATCGTCGATGGAACGGGCGCGGAACCGCGTCCCGGCGACCTCGCCATCGATGACGGCATCATCAGCGCGCTCGGCAAGGTGGAAAACCGGGGCAAGCACGAGATCGACGCCGAAGGGCTGGCCGTAACGCCGGGCTTCATCGACCTGCACACCCACCTTGATGCCCAGATCGGCTGGGACCCGAGCATGACGCCGATAAGCTGGCATGGCGTCACCACCGCGCTCATGGGCAACTGCGGCGTCACCTTCGCGCCGTGCCGGCCTGACGATAACGAACTGCTCGCCGGCATGATGGAAACCGTCGAGGACATTCCCAAGAACGCCATCCTCACCGGATTGCCCTGGGACTGGGAAGATTACGGCGGCTACCTGGATGCCATCGAGCGCCTGCAGCCGGCGCTGAACGTGGCCGGCCTGGTCGGCCACTGCGCCGTGCGCTTCTACGTGATGGGCGAACGCGCGGTAGAGGAGCAGGCAACGCCGGAAGAGCGCAGGCAGATGGCCGACGTCGTGGCGCATTCCATGGACCGCGGCGCCGTCGGCTTCTCCACCAATCGATTCGAGCCCCACGTGCTGCCGGACGGGCGCTCCGTACCGGGCACCTTCGCCGAGCCGGAAGAACTGGTGCAGATCGCCGGCGAAGTGGGGCCGCGCAACGGCCTGCTGCAGGCCGTCGGCGCCAATTTCCATGTACTCAAGACGCTGGCGCAGACTCCGGGAAGCCGCTTGCTGTACAGCTCGTCGGCGGAAGCCCATCAGGGATCCGGCAAGGCCCGGGCCGAGACGGTGGCGGCGCTCTGCGAGTACGGGGACGTCACCGCCATCGCCCACGTGCGCGGCTCTGGCGTGCTTTTCGGCCTGCAATCCGTGCTGCCGGTGCAGGGCGGCGCCTGGGACGCGTTGCGTGGGCGGGACTTCGCCGGGCGCCTGGAGAGCATGCGCGATGCGGCAACGCGCGCAACGCTCGTCGAGGAAGCCAGGCAAGCGAAGCTGCGTTTTTCCCTGGCCGACGCTTTCTATCTCGGCGATGGAGAGACGCCGGAATACACGGCGCCGGCAGATGAGAACCTGGAAGCGCGAGCCGCGGCGGCCGGAGAGCACTGGGCGGAAACCTTCCTGCGGCTGTCCCTGGAAACCGACGGGCGCGCGCTGTTCAACCTGCGTGTGTTCAGCCCCAATCTCAAGGAACTCGGCGACATGATCCTCAGTCCCAATGTCTTCCCGAGCCTGGGCGATGCCGGGGCCCACGTCTCGCAGATCATGGACGGCGGCTGGTCCACCTTCATCCTG
>JAPOON010000857.1 GCA_026713405.1 Gammaproteobacteria bacterium | reverse complement strand
CGCGTTGCCCAGGGACATGGCGCAGGCGTTTGCCCGGCGCCGCGATCAATTCGCGCAGTATCCGGGCAGTGCGGCCAAGTTCGCGCGGGCGGACGGCGGCCCGTTTGAGGCTGGCGACCTGTTCCGCCAGCCGGACCTCGCGGCGAGCCTCGAGCGCATCAGTGAAAAGGGCCGGGCCGGCTTCTACGAAGGGAAAACCGCCGACCTGATTGTCGCCGAGATGCAGCGCGGCGGCGGGCTGATCACGCACGAGGACCTTGCTGCCTACAGGAGCGTCTGGCGGGAACCCGTAACAGGGTCCTACCGCGGTCACGAGATCGTCTCCATGCCGCCCCCATCCTCCGGCGGAGTATTGCTCGTGCAGATGCTGAACATGCTGGAACCGTACGACATCGGGGGGATGGGTTTCGGCAGTGCCGCCGCGGCCCATCACCTTATCGAGGCGGAGCGACGGGCCTATGCCGACCGGGCCGAGTACCTCGGGGACCCGGACTTCTATCCGGTGCCCGTCACCCGGCTGACGGCAAAGGATTACGCCGGGGAACGATTCGCGGATTTCAATCCGGCAAGGGCGAGCCGTTCCGCGGACATCGGCGCCGGCGCCGCGCCGCCCGCCGAGAGCCCGGACACCACCCACCTTTCGGTCATCGACGGGGACGGCAACGCCGTGGCGTACACGACAACGCTGAACCTGTCATATGGCTCGAAAATCGTCGCCGAGGGAACCGGCATTCTGCTCAACAACGAAATGGACGACTTCTCGGCCAAGCCCGACACCCCGAACGCGTTCGGCCTGATCGGCCGGGAAGCCAACGCCATCGCCCCCGGCAAGCGCATGTTGAGTTCGATGACGCCCACGCTGGTGACCAGGGAAGGCCAAATCGTTCTCGCCACCGGGTCGCCGGGAGGCAGCACCATCATCACTACGGTGCTGCAGGTGGTGGTGAATACCATCGACCATGGCATGGCGGTGTCCGACGCCGTCGGCGCGCCCCGCTTCCACCACCAGTGGCTGCCGGACCGGGTGGTGCACGAGCCTTTCGCCCTGTCGCCCGACACGCTGTCACTGTTGCGGTCAATGGGGCACGAGGGACTGGTTTCCTGGACATACGGGCGGGGGATCGGCGACGCTAATTCGGTCTCCCGCAGCGACCAGGGTATATTTGCCATGGCTGATCCCCGCAACACCGGCGGCGCGGTCGGCATCAGCCTGACCGCGGAGCACTAGCCGGCTGGCGATGCGATCAAGTTTCTCCGCAACTGGGACTCCGCAACTGGGACTCCGCAACTGGGTAAGGTAGTTCGAAAATGCAGCTCATCCGTCTACATCCCGGCCGCTCAACGACACTAGGCGCGTCGCCAGGCGACGCGATCAAGTTGCTCCGCAACTTGGAGACGTTGTTCGAAAATGTGACTCATCTGTCCACGTAAAGGCCGTTCGAGGATTCTAGTCCCGTGAAAAGTGAATTCTGGCTGGAACGCTGGCGCACCGGGCAGACCGGCTGGCACCAGGCCGAGGTCAACCCGTTGCTCGTCAAGCACTGGCCGCAACTCGAACTGCCGGAAGACTGCCCGGTGTTCGTGCCGCTGTGCGGCAAGACCCAGGACATGATCTGGCTCCGCCAGCAGGGTCACCCGGTCTACGGTGTGGAAATCGCCGAGGCGGCGGTGCGCGGCTTCTTCGACGAGAACGGCATTCGCTTCGAGGTGGCGGAGAACCGCGAGGGGCTGCCCAGGTTCAGCGGCCGCGGCTACAGGATCTATTGCGGCGATTACCTCGAAATCAGCGCCCCCCAGATCGGCGCCACCCAGGGCACCTACGACCGGGGCGCCCTGATCGCGTTTCCACCGGACAAGCGCCTGATCTACGCG
>JAPOON010000856.1 GCA_026713405.1 Gammaproteobacteria bacterium | reverse complement strand
CAGCGGCCGCATTGCTCGGGCATACTATTCCCGGTAGCCGGGCCGTAACCATGGACGTCACCCACATTCTCGATGGCTTGAACGAGCCGCAGCGCGAGGCCGTGACGGCGCCGCTGGGCAATGCGCTGGTGCTCGCCGGCGCGGGCAGCGGCAAGACGCGCGTGCTGGTGCACCGCATCGCCTGGCTGATCGAGGCGGAGGGGGTCTCGCCCTTCGGCGTGCTGGCCGTAACGTTCACCAACAAGGCGGTCGCGGAGATGCGCCAGCGCATCGAGGCGCTGCTGGACATTCCGATGCGCGGCCTGTGGGTCGGCACCTTTCACGGCATCGCCCACCGGCTGCTGCGCATGCACTGGCAGGAGGCGAAGCTGCCGCAGAACTTCCAGGTGCTCGATGCGGACGATCAGCTGCGCCTGGTCAAGCGGGTCATGCGCGCCCTCGACATCGACGAGCACCGCTGGCCGGCGCGGCAGGCCACCTGGTTCATCAACGGCCACAAGGACGAGGGCCGACGCGCAAAATCGCTGCCCGATGACGACGACCTCTTCCAGATGACGCACAAGCGCATCTACGAGAACTACGAGGAACTCTGCAACCAGGGCGGGCTTGTCGACTTCGCCGAACTGCTGCTGCGCAGCCACGAGCTCTGGCTGGACAATCCGGAACTTCTCGCCCACTACCAGGGCCGCCTCGGGCACCTGCTGGTGGATGAGTTTCAGGACACCAATACCATCCAGTACGCCTGGCTGCGCGTACTGGCCGGGTCCCGCGGCTGCGTGATGGCGGTGGGCGACGACGACCAGTCCATCTACGGCTGGCGCGGCGCCCGCATCGAGAACATCCGGCGCTATTCCGAGGATCTCAAGGATGTCGCCACCATTCGCCTGGAGCAGAACTACCGCTCGACGGGCAACATCCTCAAGGCCGCCAACTCACTCATAAGCAGGAACGCCAGCCGGCTCGGCAAGGAATTGTGGACCGCCGGCGGGGACGGCGAGCCGATCCGGCTTTACGAGGCCTACAACGACCTCGATGAAGCCCGGTTCATCACCGAGCGCGCGCAGGCGGTCATCGAAACCGGCGGCAGCCCGGGCGATGTGGCGGTGCTGTACCGTTCCAACGCCCAGTCCCGGGTGATTGAAGAAGCGCTGATGCTGGCCGGGATCCCCTATCGCATCCACGGGGGGTACCGTTTCTTCGAGCGGGCGGAGATCAAGAACGCGCTCTCCTACATGCGGCTGATTCACGACCGGCATTCGGACCCGGCCTTCGAGCGGGTGGTCAACGTCCCGACCCGGGGCATCGGCGAGAAGACGGTAGAGGTTATCCGGCGGGAGGCGCGAGAGCGTTCCGTGTCCATGTGGCAGGCCTGCAAGGAAGCCATCGTGGACGCCCGACTGCCCGGCCGTGCGGCCGGCTCGGTAGGCGCCTTCCTGAAGCTCATCGATGATCTTGCCGCAGCCTGTGAAGACCTGGAGTTGCACGAGTTGACCGAGCTGGTGGTCGGGAAAAGCGGGTTGCTGGAGTTTCACGGGCGGGAGCCCGGCGAGCGGGGGCTCGCGCGCAAGGAGAACCTGCAGGAACTGGTGAACGCCGCACGCCAGTTCACCGGCGAACTGGTATTTCCGCTGCAGGACGACGATGCGGCGGAAGTATCGATGTTGCAGGAATTTCTCGACCAGACGGCCCTCGATGCCGGCGAAGCCCAGGCGGGTTCCGGGCCGGCGGTGCAACTCATGACCCTGCACTCGGCCAAGGGGCTGGAATTCCCGACCGTATTCCTCTCCGGCCTGGAGGAAGGCCTCTTCCCGCACCGGATGTCGGCCGAGGAGCACGGCCGCCTCGAGGAGGAGCGCCGGCTCTGCTACGTGGGCATGACACGGGCGATGCAGCAGCTGTACCTGACCCATGCGGAAACCCGGCGCCTGCACGGCAGCGACTCCTACAACCGGCGCTCGCGCTTCGTCGATGAACTGCCCCACGAACTGATCCAGGAAGTTCGCATGAAAACCGGGGTGGAAGTGCCGTTCGGCGTACCCCGGCGGCCGAAACGGCAACAGCCGATGCAGGAGGACGGCGCGCTGCGCATCGGCCAGCGCGTGCATCACGCCAAGTTCGGCGATGGTTTCGTGCTGAATTGCGAAGGCTCGGGGGAACGCGCCCGGGTGCAGGTGAACTTCTCCGGCATAGGCGAGAAGTGGCTGATGCTGGGCTACGCGAACCTGCAGCCCTTGGACTGAGTCATTAGCCACAGCGAAGGCTCGAATTCGGTCAAGCTCATTTCGCCCGGAATGGGCTCCGCGTATGATGATTGGTCCTTGGATTTCGAGCAGTTCCATGGTGTCCACAGTTTCGATGCCGTCGCCGGACCGCGAAGTTTCCGCTACGCGTGCCGGTCCAAAAACGGGGCCGGCGGAACCCGAAGTTCGCGGCCGCGACTATTCGGCGCGCATTGAAGTACCGATGCCCAGGTTTCTTTTCGATCGCCTGACCGATCACAACAAGGCGCCCCGGTGCCGCTACGAAACGGCACGCGGCATCGCCGAATTCGTTGCCGCGCCGGCGCTCGCCCACGACTCCCAATCGTTGCTGATTACCCGCCTGTTCAACCACATCGAGGTCGCTCTGGCAGACGCGGGGCGCTTTCCGGCACACCACGTGGCCTTGTCCACGCGGCTTTTGAGCCCTGACGGGGCCTTTGAACCCGACACTTCCATCTTTGTCGACCCGGTGCGTGCGATTCGGGCCGGGGAACTCGGGCTGGGCGCCGATGCGCAGGACATCTACCTCGATGTGGAGCAGGGGCACCCCATTCCGGACCTGGTGGCGGAAGTCGACCGGAGCGCTGATTCCTCCCACAAGCTTCTGCCCTACTTTCGCATGGGCGTGCGCGAAGTCTGGACCTGGAATTCCGGGGACGGGGCGGTTATCTGGATTGCCGGCGACGGTGCGCAGCGGGAACCGGCTCACGCGACAAGGAGCCGCGTATTCCCGGGATTGGACCGGGAAGGCCTCGATCGCCTGCTGGCTGTCGGGCTCGGCCGCGAGGAGCGGTTTCACCTCTCCCGCGAGTTGGCAGGCCAGGTAGTGGCTGAGCGGCTGGAAGCCGAACGGGCGCAATGAGCGACGGCCACCAACACCAGCACCCGCCCTCGGAGATGGCGCTTCGGGTCAAGGCCCTGGAGACGCTGCTCACCGACAAGGGCATTGTCGATGCCGGTGCCATGGACGCCATTCTCGATTACTACGAACACAAGGTGGGGCCCCGCAACGGCGCCAGGGTGGTGGCCCGGGCCTGGGCCGACCCGGCGTACAAGGCCCGGCTGCTCGATGATGCGACT
>JAPOON010000855.1 GCA_026713405.1 Gammaproteobacteria bacterium | reverse complement strand
CGGCCCAGGTAGACCCCGTCGACGTAGACGCCGACGCCGGGATCGGTGGTGATCAGATGGTCCTGGGTGCCGATTCCGCGGATGAAGGGATTGGCCGACGAGGTGTGCCCGGCGGAAAAGGTCGTGACATTCAGGTTCGGCACGAACTTGCCGATGTCCACCAGGTCGGCGATACCGCGCTCCGGCAACTCCCGGCCGTTGAACACGGAAAGCGAGGCCGGCACTTCGTAGGCGCTCTGTTCGCGCTTGGCGGCGGTGACGATCACTTCCTCGATCACCAGGTTCCCCTGTGGCGCGGCGATAGCCGTAGCCACTTGCAGGGTCAGGGCCGCCAGTAACGTACGATTCGAGAGCCCGGCGCACCTGGACGAGGACGCACGAGGAACAACGCTTGGCTGTGGAATGAGAGCGGTTGATCGATCCAAATTCATGCGCAATTCATGCGAAACAGCCGCCAAGAATAGAGCTCGGTGCCTGGAACGATGTGCCCCACGACGCACGCAGCGACAGGCTGTCACTGGCGAAGAACTGCGCGGCGATCTTGGGGTCGGTTGAGTTGCCCGCGTGCCGGTAGCGCTCGTGGCGCACGGCAAGCTGCAGTTCGGCGCGCTCGCCAAGCTGCGTCAGGCTCTCGGTAAACACCGCCCATGTGCGCTGTTCTGCCGCTGCGGGAAACTCGCGGATTGGCTGCGGGCCCTCGCCGGCAGCATTCAGCGGGTCCGGCTCGAAGGCGTAGGCGAGTTCCCGGTACTGGGCGCCCACTGCCAGCGTGACCGGCCAGCCGTACCACTCGAACGCCTCGCGCGTGGCGACGAGTTCGGCGACGTTCTGAACGCTCTTGGCACGCTTCCGCCTTACGCTCTCGAAACGCCCCTGGGTCTCGGCGCCATTGGCAGCGTGGCGCCCGGCAAGCGCCGGCGCGAGGCCGCCGACCTGGAACGGGGAATACGACCCGTCGGAGTTGGTCACAGCGCGGCGGAAGCTACCCGGTGAACCACGCCCGGAGTCGAACGAGCCGTCCACGATGTCACCATCGCCGTCCGGGTCGACCGCCCTGGGTATCAACCAGTTGAACTCGGTGCGGAAGTTCTCGTCCTGTTCGTACCACACCCCGTACAGGCTGAGGTGACCTCGCTGCCCCTCAAGGCCGGCGGCGAAGCCGAGGTCGTAAGCGCTGTTGCTGGCGTCCCGGTAGCCCCCGGCGATCTGGGGCGGCAACCTGTGCCGCTTGCAGATGTTCATCTTCAGATTCTTTACCGGCATGAGCTGATTTGCAATACCGGCGAGTGCGGCCGGTGGCGATGCTCGCGGTTGTAACGGTTTGGCTCGTTCTTTCATGTTGGGCGAAGCTACCACACTATCGCGTCGACTCCCCTGATTTCCAACCCCTCGTTGCGCATGCTGTTGCCCCCGGTGGCGGGCGTTCCGGCCCCTTCACGCACCACAATAGGTCGAAGAGATTACGGCTCTCCCATGGCCGAGTTCCCGGGCCATAGCTCGGGAACATTTTTGAATGAGGCAACACCGAGGATCATCCTGATTGTCGCGCCACAGTATCTGGCAATTGGGACAACAACCGTTATACCCTAGGTACCAATGAACCACCTTTCAATGGAACAAGAAGTGTTCTAAGCAACGCTTTGAAACTATTCTTCCATGTGAGTGTAGATTCTCGATGGCTTGGACCAATTAACTTGGCAATGCCCGCGGACACATGGGCAAGGGGGATGAGGATCTTGCCGCCCGGTGCCTTTTGCCTGGTGTGCGCGTTGCTGCTTGCAGCGCCGGCAGCAGGTGCACAGCAACGGGTAGACGACGGCTCGACAGGCCATGCCGGGTTGCTCGAAGAAGTCGTGACTACCGCCACCAAGAAAAGCGATGCCCAGGCCGCCCAGGATGTTCCGGTGGCCATGAGCGTCATCAATGGCGAAAATCTGGCGGAACGACAGGCGACGGATATCGAGGACCTGAGCTACGCCCTGCCGAACGTGGCGTTCGACGGTATCGGCACCGGCAAGGGCATTGCCAACTTTTCCATCCGGGGGCTCGGTGTGGCCGGGTCGATTCCGTCCATCGATCCGACGGTCGGCGTGTTCGTGGACGGCGTCTACTTGGGCGTGAACTACGGCGTCATCGCCGCCATGATGGATCTGGAGGGCCTGGAAGTGCTGCGCGGCGCCCAGGGGTGGGGGTTGGGCCGCCATGTCCAGTGCGCGGCGGGGCTGG